>CAZPZE010000415.1:0-6040 GCA_964590625.1 uncultured Solibacteraceae bacterium | reverse complement strand
TCGCCCGGACCGAGCATGAAGTGCTGGATCAGCAACTGGCTGCGCCCGTCGAAAAGATCCGCCAGCGTTTTCTTTCCGGAAGGCGTGTCGAACGTATACTGCTTCGTCACTTTGACCCACGGAAGTTCCTGCCGCGCCTGTCTCACCTGATCGCGGAGGTGCGTCAGTTCTTTTTCCTTCGCCAGGAGGACTTTGCGAGCGGTCAGCCATTCCTGTTCGGTCACGACAGCATGCTGCATAGGACGACTCCTTCACGTTCATCATAACCGGAACCGCGTTTACGGAAACCGCGTTTAATGGAGTGCAAATTTCTGGTATAGTGCCTTAACGCGCATTCCCGCCGCGTGGGAGGAATTTTTGCCTGAATTCGACCTTCGCCCCCTGTCTCTCGGTGAAATTCTCGACCGGACTTTCACTCTCTATCGAAAACATTTCCTGCTGTTTTTCGGGATCGCGGCGATCCCGCAGATATTCGTGCTCGCGTTACAGCTTGGAATATTGTTCCTTGGACCGGCAAGTCGGTCGGTTCAGGCACCCACTCCTTTCGCCTATTTCACGGGCACTGTGATCGTCGTCGGGCTGCTCACGTTTATTGCCATCATGATTGCGACTCTGTTCGCCCATGGCGGCACAATCTATACGGTCTCGGAAATTTATCTCGGCCGCCAGATTACGATCGGCGAGGCATTGGGCAGAACGCGCGGCAATCTCGGATTTCTCGTGGGCGTGCTGTTGCTCAACGGGATAGTCGTCGTACTCTGCTTAATCCTGCTCATCATACCGGGGATCTGGATGGCATGCCGGCTGCTCATCTGCGTCCCGTGCGCGCTCATTGAGGAAAAGGGACCGAGCGATTCCCTCTCCCGGAGTTTCGCCCTGACAAAAGGATTCGCTGGCCGCGCATTTATGATTTACCTGGTCTATTTTGTGATCGCACTGGTGGTGAGTCTGCTGTTCTCTGTCCCCTTTGAGGGACTGATACTCGCCAGCACGGGCAACCTCGCGATGGTTCGGCTTTGGGCCTCCATCGCGCAGTTGGGGAGTACGCTCGCGACCGCCATCACCATGCCGGTGATTCTGATTTCGAGCGCCATTTTCTATTACGATCTGCGAGTGCGCAAAGAGGCCTTCGATATTCAGTTCATGATGAATCCGGAGCTGAATCCGCCGAGTCCGCCGAGCATGCCGTCGATTCTCTGAGACATTGCGCTAAGATTCGGAACGTCGATGACTTTTACGGAACGCCGGACCATCGTCTGCCTTGTGGCGTGCGGGATCGCGGCAACCGTTCCTTCGGCCTCCGGCGCTTCCGTATTTGAGAATCCGCATGCGCTCTCGATCGAGCTGCGGCGTCTGGAAACGTCCATTCGAGAAGGAAACCGGCAGGAGGTTCAGAACTCGCTGCCTCTGGCGTGGGTCGTTACCTCCAATCAGCGCGACTACCCGATCCTGACCGATCCACTGAAATCCGCGCTCCAATCGAAGGATGACTCGGGCGCAGAAGCCTGGCTCAAACAAGCGGCGGACCAACTCGAACTGCCACAGGAAGACCAAAGCGCCGAGGGTACCCGCGCAGCGCTGACTCGTATCCTCTCGCGCCGCGAATTCGCGGACGTCCGTCCGCCAGGCCCCTGGGAACGTTTCAAAGCCTGGCTGGCGAATTGGATTGCCACTCTGCTGGGCCGTCTCTTCGGGTTTGCGGGCCAGTCAGCGGGCCGATTCATCTGGGGGCTGGGCGCGGTCGGCGTCGTATTCCTCGCGCTTTGGCTCTACCGGACATTAAAAAAGAGCGCTCAGCCGCTGATCCTCACCTCGCCCGAAGCGCAACCGGTTCGAACGTGGGAGCAATGGGTGAGTGCGGCCCGGGACGCGCTTTCGCAGGGCGATTTTCGAACCGCCGCGCACGCGGCCTACTGGGCCGGAGTATCGCGGCTGCAGGATGAGCGCCTGTTGCCGGCGGACACGACACTCACCGCGCGCGAATATCTGCGGCTGATTCCGGAGGATCGCAGAGCGCACGATCCGTTCGCGGCACTGACGTCCGGGCTCGAGCGGTTCTGGTATGCGAATCGCCCTGCCACATCTGCCGATGTTCAGGAACTGTTCGGAAATATGGAGGCGCTGGGATGCCGGCCGGATTGAATCCCGCCGACCGCCGGCTACTAACGATCGCGGGCGGGGCTCTGCTGGTCCTGCTGGTCGGCACGATCATCGCCGGCCCATCGCAATCGGATGAGTCGCAGGTTCCATCCATCTATTCGAGCGGCAAAGCAGGCGCGCGAGCTGCCTGGCTGCTGCTGCAGGAGTTGCGCTACAACGTCCGAGAGTGGGAAGAGTCGCCTTCCGCTCTGCACTCCCAGCCACCCACCGCGCTGCTGATACTGGCGGAGCCGTCCGACTTCCCGTCCTCGCACGACCGCGATGCCCTTCTTGATTTCGTGAAGCGCGGCGGACGAGTCCTGTTTTGCGGAGGCGCACTCGGCGCGTTCTTCACGCACGCGGGCACGGCGTATAACCCGCCTGACGCGGGCTGGGCGCAGTTCCATTCCATATTTCCTGGCCGCGTGACGCGCGGCGCCGAGACCATCACGATGCAGGCGCAATCCATCTGGAAGAAACGAAGTGCGTCGCTCCTGTGGCTCTATGGCACCGATGATTGGGCAACCGTTGTGGAGTGGAAGATCGGCGCGGGAAGCGTGCTCTGGTGGGCAGGCGCCACGCCGCTCACCAACGCGGGCATCACACAGACAAGCAATCTGAATTTGTTTCTGAACAGCATCGCGGATTCCCCGCAAGGCCGGCCTTCCATCATCCTCTGGGACGAATATTTCCACGGCCAGCGAACCGGCCTCGTCACCTACGCGGCGCAGACTCCCGCCCTGTGGGCCGCGGCTCAGGTACTCCTGGTGGGGCTCGCGGTGCTCTTCACTTTCAGCCGGCGGAGCGGTCCGATCGTCTCCCCGGCGGCGCCCTCCAGGCTCTCTCCGCTCGAGTTCGTGGATACGATGGGCGGCCTTTACCGGCGCGCGGGCGCGGCATCCATTCCGGTCGAAGTCGCGTACCGGCATCTGCGCGCGGTGCTCGTACGCCGGCTGGGCGTCGCGGCTGATATGAGCGAGGAAGAAGTCGCGCGGCTTGCCGAACGGCGATTCGGATTGCCTGGCGGGGCTCTCGCGGAAGATCTGCGGCATGGAAGTTCCTACTGTTACGATCAGCGAATCCTGGCGAAGGATGCGCTGGCGCTGGTCAAACGGCTCGCGAATTATGCGGCCAGGCTCGAACCAGCCGCTTCACCGGAAATCCCAAAGGAGAAAGACTGAAGATGGAACATCTGGCGGCGCTCGCGGCGCACGTGCGGGCCGAACTGGCGAAAGTCATTGTGGGGCAGCGCGAGGCCACAGACCAGTTGCTGCTGGCGCTGGCTTCGGGCGGTCATGCGCTGATCGAAGGCGCACCTGGTCTGGCGAAAACGCTCGCCGCGAAATCGCTCGCAAAGATCTGCGGACTCGGCTTTCAGCGCGTGCAGTGCACCGCGGACCTGATGCCAGCCGATATCACCGGCACCAACGTATTCCACCTCGAATCGAGCGAGTTCCGGCTGCATCAGGGACCCATCTTCACCGGGCTCCTGCTGGTGGATGAAATCAATCGAACTGCGCCGCGAACCCAGGCCGCGCTGCTCGAAGCAATGGAAGAGCGCCAGGTGACGATCGACGGCGCGCGCTATCCGCTGCCCGAACATTTCACGGTGCTCGCGACGCAGAATCCGATCGAGTTCGAAGGAACGTATCCGCTGCCCGAGGCGCAGCTGGATCGGTTCCTTCTGAAGATTCGGATCCCGTATCCGACCGAGGAAGAAGAGATCGACATCATCTCGCGGCATGGCGCCGGATTCGATCCCCGCCTGCAGGAAGAGATCGCGCTGACGCCGATCGAGCCATCCTTGCTCGCGGCCGCGAAAGCGGAAATCGCGCAGATTCGCATCGAGCCCGCGCTGTACCGGTATATCGTCGGAGTGATTCGCCGAACGCGCGACTGGCCGGCGGTTTCGCTCGGCGCGAGTCCACGCGCCGCCGTGGCGCTGTTTACTGCAGCGCGCATGTTGGCGGGACTCGATGGGCGCGATTATCTGCTGCCGGATGACGTGAAATCCGCCGCGCCGCCGGTGCTGCGCCATCGCCTGGTGCTGAAACCCGAAGCCGATATGGAGGGAATCACGCCGGATCTCGTGGTGCAGCAGGTGCTCGAAAGCGTCGAGATTCCGAAATGAGCCCTGTGGTACAGAGTCGGCGATCCTGGCGGCTCGCGCCTCGCGAGGCAGCTTCCACGCTGCGCGCGAAAGGCCGATTGCCCTTCGCCTTCGGCCCGCGGTTCTTCCCGGCGCTGCTCTTCGGCCTGATCTGGCTGATTCCGGCATGGCGCGATTCGCGGTTCGTCGCGGCGATGTTCCTGTGGGACGCCCTTGTTCTGCTCGCTTGGCTCGTTGACCTGCGTTCACTGCCCCCTGCGGCAAAGCTGAAAGCCCGGCGTACGTGGGGCACCGCTCTCTCGCTGGCGGAACCAGCGCGCGTAACGCTGGAGATGGAGAACACAAGCGCGCAGCCCGTTGAGGCGCTGCTTCTCGATGAATTGCCGCCTGTGCTGCGCGAATTTCCGGCGAATCTCGCGACAGCGGTTCCGGCGGGCTCTCTCGCGCGCGTGGACTATCCGGTTCTGCCCCGCGCGCGCGGCAACACCCCCGCGGGACGGCTCTATGTTCGTTACCGCTCCCCACTCCGGCTCGCCGAAAAATGGGCTGTGGCAGATATTGCGCAGACGGTGCGCGTTCTGCCCGGTATGGCGCAGGCGCGGAAATTCGCGCTCTTTCTGATTCGCAGCCGTCAGATCGAAATGGAGAAGCGCCGGCGCCGTGAACGCGGCCAGGGACGCGACTTCGACTGCCTGCGCGACTATCGTCCCGGCGACGAACTGCGCGATATCTGCTGGACCGCAACCGCGCGCCGTCATCATCCCATCGCGCGCGCCTATCGCGTGGAGCGCAGCCAGACGGTCTGGATCGTGGTGGATGCCGGACGCCTGCTGCGAACGCAGGTGCAACTGGCCGGGCGTCCGTTTCCATCGTCGAAGCTCGATTTCTCGGTGGACGCCGCGCTGTCGCTCGCGATGGTTGCCTCGCAGTCCGGAGATCGCGCCGGCCTGATTGCGTATGGCCGTGCCGTCCAGAGTTCCGTCGCGCCGGGACGCGGAGCGCTGCACGTGCGGAGCCTCGTGGAAGCTCTCGCCGATGTTCACCTAGAAGCGGCGGAAGCGGATCACGGCAAAGCGGTGCGAACGCTGTTGCGCGCGCAGACGCGGCGTTCGCTGATCGTCTGGCTGACCGATTTCGCGGAAACCGCAACAACGCCCGAAGTGGTGGATTATTCTCTGCGCCTCGCGGCCCGGCATCTCGTGGTGCTGGCCGCCATCGGGCAGCCCGATCTGAATGCTCTGGCGAAGTCGATTCCGCACTCGGAAGACGACATGTTTCGCCAGGCAGCGGCGCTGGAAGTGGCGCAACGGCGCGAGCGGCTGCTCCGGATGCTGCGCGACCGGGGCGTGCTCGCGATTGACGTACCGGCGGCCGGCCTGGCCGCAGCGCTGGTTAATCAGTATCTCGAAGTGAAAGACCGGAATTTGATTTGACGAACAGCTTCCTGTCGAACAGATAAACCGCGAGAGCGCTCCCGAGTATCAGCGCCAGGCTGAATTTCGCGGCGACCGGCGCTGGTCCGGGCGAGAAGAAGCCTTCGATTGTCCCCGCGATGACCAGGAGCGGAATCGTGCCCAGCAGAAGCCGCGATGCGCGGGAACCGGCGCGCGCCAGCGATTCGCGCCGCGGCAGCAATCCCGGAAAAAGCAGCCCGCGCGAGATCTCAAACCCTGCTCCGCCCGCAATGAAGATGGCAGGAAGTTCGAGTACGCCGTGCGGCGCGACGAAGCTCCAGAGCGACCTCGCCATTCCGGCATGCCACGTTGCCGCCCCGATCACGCCCATCAGGAG
>CAZPZE010000414.1:0-5813 GCA_964590625.1 uncultured Solibacteraceae bacterium | reverse complement strand
GCAGCAATCGACTTCACCGGGGTAGATGATGGTCACCGTTTCATCGTCGAAGAGCGTGAGGCGGACGACGAGCGGTGAGATCCAGCCGGTGCGGTCGACGCGCTGGATGTCCTGCCAGGGGATGACGCGTCTGCCGATTTCAATGTGGGCGTCATAGACGCGGATCGCCGGGCGGAAAGCCAGAGCCAGAAGAACGATGGAAGTCAGGAGGAAGAGACCGGCGGGGATGAGGAGTCCGCGGGTGAGGCTCAGGCCGAGCCAGGCGGAGAATCCGGCAAGCGCCAATGCCGCAATCCCGAACGAAATGTAATGCCGGGCCGGCACGTAACGCGTCATCCTCGAACTGGCTCCCTGACTATTAGACTACTCCGGCCCTGTTGGCCGTGCAAGCCTTCCGTGAGCGCAACCAGAATCCGACGCCGCGGGAGGTGTAGTCGGCGGCACTAACTCCTGCCAGCGCAACAACGGCCCAGATGAGGAAGTCCGATATCCGTAAGAAAACAGGGTTCTGGTACGCGCGGGCGGCCATGACTCCGACGGCGGTCATGATCTGGGCGAAGGTACTGGCCTTGCCCCAGATGCTGGGGCGGAGTTCGCGGAATTTGGTGAAGCGGAGGGCGACGGCGGAGAGGGCGAGGATCCAGAGGTCGCGGCCGAAGACGACGGCGACCACCCAGGCGGGCATGGCGCCGCCGAGCATGAGGCCGATGTAAATGCTGCTGAGGAGGAGTTTATCGGCGATCGGGTCGAGGTACTGGCCGACACGGGATTCCTGGCCGAAGCGGCGGGCGATTGTGCCGTCGAGGGTATCGGTGAAGGCGGCGGCGCCGAAGGTCCAGCCGGCAATCATGTAGTGGCCGTGGGAGAGCTCCATAAGGATGTAGGGGGTCATGAGGACCCGGAGCATTGTAAACAGGTTGGGGAAGGTGAGCCACATCCCGGAATCCACAGGATACGTGATCTACTGGGGAGTTGGGCTTCGCTGTCTGGATTGACCGGGAATCGGAACTGGTGTGGGCGCAGGGGACGCACGAGTACCGTCCGATGGGGACGGCGGTGGTGTCTCGGCGGGATCAGTTGCGGCCGAAGGATTTCCGGCAGACGCGGAGACGGCCGGCGCATCTGGAGCATGCGTTCGCGGGGTTCTTCGGGTCGCTGGAAGAAGTGAATGTGGCGCTGCGGGCGCGGGAGCGGTGGCGGCTGGTTTGGACGCCGGCGCATTTGCGGTGATCAGTTGATGTCGAAGTCTGCGGTACGGACTACGGGATCGCCGGTTGGGCGGACGACGCTGACTTCGAGGCGGTAGGCTCCGGGCGGGAGATTGGCCGGCAGGGGAGAAACAATTGGAATCGTGGGATTGCCGGGCCGCTCGTAGATGCCGGCGGCTCTGAAACCCGTATCCTGCTTTTGCTGGCCGGTGTTGCGGTCGAGCACGCGCACACGCACTCCGACCACCGGCGGTGGAGCGTCCGGTTTGGCGGCGGAGAGCAGCGGCTCATACGCTTCGAAGTAATAATAGCCGGGTTCGCCCGCATGGAATTGGGCAGAGCCGGTGGGAACAGCCTCGATTCCTCTCGATACGAGCGGCTGCGCGCCTTCAAGTAACGAGACATCCAGTCCGGCCGCCAGGTCGGCTGCCGGATGGGCGTCACGGCTGAGCGCGAGTCCACTGAGCGAAAGCGTCTGGCCGTTCCAGGGATCGATCGTCAGAGGCATCTCGACCTTGCCGAATCCATGCGCTCCCGAACTATCGGAGCTGAAGGCCATGCGAAACGTATACTGGCCCGGCGCGATGTTGAACTGGTTCTGGTAGTGGTAGGGCGTCTTCAGGAAAGCTTCCACCTGCTGCTCGGAGTCGAATTCGAGTTTCACGGCGTCGCTGACTCGCGCGGCGATACTTCCGTCCGGCTTGTACGCGACGCCGGCGAGATCGAGTTCGCTCTGCAGTTTGCCTTTTTCCTTCTGGAATTTGAGCGCGGAAGGAATGATGTCCACGGCGAGGTCGACGCGCGCGATGTTGGGCGCCGAGTAGAACCAGGGAAGCTGCATTTTCGCCGTCATGTTGCCGGCGGTATTGGCTGCGGCGCGTGCTTCGAGATCGTGGCCCTCGGGCTTTCCGGAAAGCGCATCCGCCGGTTTCGAAGTGCAATAGCTTTTGCGCGCGCGTATTTCGATGCCTTTGCGATCGGTCTTCACGCGAAGTTCGTGGCAGGAGCCCTCGGGTGAATCGACAGTGGGAGTGTAAGTCAGCAGATAGTATTCGTCCTGTTCCTGCGCGACCTGGCCGAGGGAGTTGGCGAGATCGCCGGTGGTCCAAAACGAGAGGCCACCGGTTCCATCCGCGAGGCTGCGATCGATGTTCCGGTCCGGGATGCGCACATCGCCCCTGACAGTTGTGCCAACCAGGGCAGGCTGCCCAACAGAAGAAGCACTGGCGCTGGTGGCTCCTGTGCCGTTGCCGCCAGGCTCGGGACCAACGGTGTAGACCGCAACGTTCGCTTTATTGCAGGCCTCGATTGTTGCCTGAACGTCCGCAAGCAGATCGCCCGAGAGCGGAATACCGCCGGTGAACAATACGAGCGCCTTGCGGCCACGAATGGACGCGAGCGAAGTCGCCAGGCTGCGCAACGACGCCAGCATATTACGAGAGACAGAGTTGTCGATCGTGGGCGCGGCATTTCCTCTGCCCCTGCCGCTGAGCGCGATGGCGCCGTTTCCCGGCGAGATCGAGGTAGAACTCCAGCCGGCAGGTACCTCGCTCAGCGCTTTCCGAAGCTGGTCGCGGTCGGTTGTGAAACTCTGGGCGATACGCAATCCGCCGTTCTGGTTGTAGTTGGCTACTGCCATGTAGCGATCCGGGCTGGCAAATCCATCGATGAAACGAATGCCTTGCTGCCGCACGGTGACCTGGGTCGTTTGGGCCGCCGTGGACGTATCAAAAAACATCGCGATGTAGTGCGCGGCGGGGCGTTCGGGCGATACTCCGGAACTTTCGAGCGAAAAGCCCGCGATCTTCTGTTCTTTTCCGTCTTCCCACAGCCGGAAATCCTTCGCGGCGAGATCACGGATGAATTTCCCTTTTTTATCGACGGCAAGGACATCGACCAGAACGACACGGGATTCGGCGCGGATGGTGAGACCGGCGGCATCCTGAGCGTGCAGACGAATGGCGGTTGCACTCAGGATCGCCGCGACGGCGATTGCGCAGAAGGCGAGAGTGCGGGCAGAGGACATCAGGGGATTTCGACCAGACTGCTTTGTTCCGACATCAACTGGCCTTCGGAATCACGCACCACAAGGCGGACGACGTATCTTCCGGTATGCACCGTAAAATTGCTCTTCACCGCGATGCCGGAGCCGACCCGCTTCTCGAGCGTGTCGTCGAGAAGGCGCAGTTCGATGGTTTTCTGCACTCCGCTGACATAGTTTCCGTCGTTGTCAAAGAGGCCGGTCACCACGGTGAGGTTATCGAGATTGCGCCCGCCTTCTTTCCGGAAGTTTAGCTTCTTCACGTCGACGTTCGCGACGGCCGACAGCGTAGCGTCGGTGTCGCCCGTTTTGAAATACTGGGTGTGAAGGGCGGCGGGGAGGTCGTGCACCTCGTCGCGCGAGAAGACCGCTTCCGCAATCTCCTGTCTGGATTTCTCCGCGGGATCGGCCGCGGAACTGGGGGCGTAGTAGCCCTTGCGGACCTGGAGTTCCATGCCTTTCGCGGTTTTCAATGTGACCTTGAGGTTGTGGTACTTTCCATCCAGTCTCAGATCGAGTGGGGAAAAGCCGAGAACATAGAGATATTCGGGAGCTGCGGCGGTGCGCCGGATGCCTTCGTCGTAATCATTGCTGCCGCGGTAGAAAGTGCCGCCTGTGCCCTCGGCGATGGTTGCCATCACGTCGGACTGGAGCATCGATTCCGTCCTCGCGTAGGAATCTTTCGCTGAAAGCGTACTGGGGTTTGCCTGAGGCGCACTCGCGTCGGCTATCAGGCTCGATACGAAGACCCCGCGTGCATCGAGCGCGCCGATCACGATGTTCGAATGGATGGCACGCTCGATCAGAGCAGTCTGCTCGTCGCGGCGGTCTTCCAGCACCAGAAATCCGGCTGAGACCAGGACGATCGTGCGCTGCCCGGGTAGCGTACCCATCCTGCTGACCAGATTGCGAAGCGTGTCGAGAGACGACGTCGTTTCCCTGTCGCCGTTGAGGAATGCTTCCCGCGCAGCCTGCTTTGCCATCGCGGTGGCGATGTCCGACTGAGCGGGGAGGTTCAACTGAGCGCATTTTGCCGCATCCTGAACAGCAATTGCGAGCGCGGCATCGTCGTTCTTGTTGGTGATCTGATCTCCCATGTAATAAGTCATGGGCGGGCAGGAGTTTTGCTGGAGGGTCTTTGTCGCGCTGGCCCGCGCTGTGCCAATAGCGGCAAGCGCGTTGTGCAGTTTCTCTTTGTCGCTGGTGAATTCCTGTAGTGGCTGTCCGGAGGTCGCGAAAATTGCTACGCGCTCCATCGCCTGGGTGGCAGAGTCGATCTGTCGCCTGGCGGCGTCGCGCGTGTAGACCAGGTCGGAAGGGCTCATGTGCAGATCGTCGAAGAGGTAGGCGATGAAGCGGTCTGGAATGTCGTCCGTTTTCGCATCCACGAGGGTTTCGCCGCTAACCCGAGGCGTCTGCGCCCGACTCGGGGAGGCAGCGTCATTCGTCAGTTTTTCCACGGAGAATTTGGAAATCATTTGCGGCTTGCCGTTGTCAAAAAGCTGGAAATCGCCAGCTCCGAGATTGCCCACGGCATGGCCGGTGCTGTCACGGACGACCACGGGAACCGGAACCAGGTTCACGCCGGATTTGAATGTGAAGGGCGCGTCTTTTGACGTCACCTCAGCGGTCGGCGGCGACGCGGTCTGGGCTGAAAGCGCGGCACAGAGCAGGAAACTGGCGAGGATAACGCGGGAAGGCTTCATTCGCGTGCCTCATCGTATAATACTGCCCACACGGTTCAGAGGATCACGTTCCTGGTAATGTATTGAGCGACCAATCGCAAATTAATCCGTGGCTTGATATTCCTCTTGAGGACTATGAAGGGCACATGGGGCCGGAGGGCGCGGCGCAGTTGAGGGTGCTCTCGGATTTGTTCCGGTGTGTGTTGGAGTCGAGCCGGCCGGCGAGTGTGTCGGTGCTGGGCGTCGCGGGCGGGAATGGGCTGGAGCATGTCGATCGCGCGGTGACGACGCGCGTGGTGGGGATCGATATCAATCCGCAGTATCTGGAGGAAGTGCAGCGGCGGTTCAGTCATCTGGGCGGGCTCGAACTGCATTGCGTCGATCTTTCGGAGCAGCGGCCGGAAGTGGCGCCGGTCGATGTGGTGCATGCCGCACTCATCTTTGAACACTGCGGGATCGAACATTGCGGGATTGATCCGGCTTTGGAGAATGCGCTGGCGCTGGTGGCGCCGGGCGGGAGGTTTTCGGTTGTGCTCCAGTTGCCGGCGAGTGAGGAGTCGGCGGTGGCCCGGACTCCTTACACTTCGATGCAGCGGCTGGCTCCTCATTTTGTATTAATTTGATCCGGCGGAGTTTCGGCTCGTTGTGGAAGACAAAGGCTTTGTCTTTAACCGCGAAGACCGGCGTCCGGTGAGGGGCGGAAAATCGCTTTGGATGGGCATCTTCGTGCTGTCGAAATGACGCTATCATGAGGGTGATGTCGATGTCGCTCCTGCCCGGACTGCTCGGCTTGACCGGCGGGCGCAGTTTTGCGTTTTATCCGCCGATTCTGGGGATCGAGCACAACGAATGGCGATTCCGGCGCGCGACATGGTCGGA
>CAZPZE010000413.1:0-1581 GCA_964590625.1 uncultured Solibacteraceae bacterium | reverse complement strand
CAACTCACCAGCGAAATCACGGCGATGGATCGCCCCCGCTATTTCCAGGATGCGATGGTGGATGGCATTTTCCGGTGGATGCGGCACGATCACTTCTTTCGTTCGATTGCTCCCGACCATACAGAGATGAGCGACGTATTCTGCTTCGCTGCGCCCCTGCCCGTCCTGGGGGCGATTGCGGAAGTGACGTTTCTGCGGCGTTACATGAGAGCCCTGCTGGGTGATCGGAATGCGGCATTGAAGCGAATTGCTGAGTCGGAAGAGTGGCGGAGTTATCTCGCGTGAAGATTGTCATTCCCGGCGGCAGCGGACAGGTGGGCGGAATCCTCGCGCGCCATTTTCATGCAGGGGGCGATTCCGTGACGGTGCTCAGCCGCGCGCCGCGCGATGCGCCGTGGCGGGTCGTGAACTGGGATGCGGCCGCAGCGGAGCTCGACGGCAGCGACGTCTGCATCAATCTCGCGGGACGCAGCGTGAACTGCCGTTATCACGCGGCGAACCGGCGCGCGATTTACGAATCGCGAGTAAACACGACGCGGCTGCTGAATGAAGTAATCGGATCGCTGCGGCATCCTCCGCGGGTCTGGATCAACGCGAGCACGGCGACGATCTACCGGCACGCGATAGATCGTCCGATGGATGAGGCAACGGGAGAGTTGGGCGGCAGCGAGCCGGGCGCGCCGCATACGTGGAACTTTTCGATTCACGTAGCGAAGGATTGGGAGGCGGCATTCTTTTCCGCGAACATTCCAGGTGTGCGCAAGGTGGCGATACGGAGCGCGCTCACGCTCAGTCCTGATCGGGGTGGCATATTCGATGTGCTGCTCGGACTGGTGCGGTATGGTCTGGGCGGCGCGCAGGGGTCGGGCCGGCAGTTTGTATCGTGGGTTCACGAGCGAGATTTCACACGCGCGATCGATTTCGTGATTGTGCACGAGGGTCTCTCCGGGGTTGTGAATATCGCGTCACCGAATCCGGTTCCGAATCGGGAGTTTATGGGCGTGCTCCGGGAGGAATGGGGAACGCGTATCGGGTTTCCTGCGCCAGCATGGCTGATCGAGATCGGGACGCGGATGATGCGGACCGAGTCCGAACTGGTGCTCAAGAGTCGGCGGGTAGCGCCTGGAAGACTGATGAATGCAGGATTCCGATTTGAGTTTGATGAGTGGCGGTGCGCGTCGCGGAATCTGGTGGCGCGGTGGCGCGAGGCCGGGCTACACTGAGTTCTGCTTCGATGCCCATGATCGACCCTGCGGCTTCAGTCGCCATACAGCCGGAATTGGTCTCCGGAGAAACGCTGCTCTGGGCCGGACGTCCGGTTCAGAGGGTAACCCTGCACAAGCAGGATTTGTATCTGGTTCCTTTCAGCCTGTTCTGGGGTGGTTTCACGTTTTTCTGGGAGGCAGGTGTATCGGGAATGCTGACGCCCCTGAAGCACGGGCAAACGGCCTGGAATTTCGGGACGTTCTGGGGAATTCCATTCATTCTCGTCGGCCAGTATCTGATCTGGGGACGCTTTGTCTATGCAGGCTGGAAGAAGCGACGGACATTTAACGCCGTGACGAATCGCCGGGTCATCAC
>CAZPZE010000412.1:0-1913 GCA_964590625.1 uncultured Solibacteraceae bacterium | reverse complement strand
GATGATTCCTTCCTTTTTCTGCCCATCGGGTGCGATCTTGTCACCGTGCTTCTGGTGGCGCGGGATCATGCGACGTTCATTCCGTGCATTATCGCGGGGGCGGTGGGGTCGGCGGTCGGGGTTGCGATGCTCGATTTCGTCTGCCGGAAGGGGGGCGAGGAGGGGCTGAAGCGGATCGTCAAGCCAAGTATGCACTCCTATCTGAAGCGGAAGATGGAAAAGCATGCGGCGATCGCGATCGTCATTACTTCAATCGCGCCGCCGCCGTTTCCGTTCGGCGCGGCGATTGCGGTAGCGAGCGCGCTGCAGTATCCCCGGATTCGGCTGATCGGTGTGGTGTTCGTGACGCGGATTGCGCGGTTCGCGCTGGTGGGATGGGCCGCGATTGTCTGGGGCCGGCATATCCTTCGCATCATCAAGACGCCGGTGTTCCTGTGGTTCATGTGGATCTTCATCGCGTTCTGCGTGATCGGCAGCGTGTTCGAGGTGATCCGCTGGGTACGGCGTTCGCGCGATCCCAAGGAGACAAGAGATACAATAGCGGCACAATGAAGCGCCGGGCCTTCGTCGGGTCGATCCCGTTTCTTTGCGCCACGCCGGAGCTGTTCGCGCAGGTGATTGCGAACATCCAGCAGATACCTGGATTCTTCACGACCGCGCAACTGGCGGCTTTGCGGCGGCTGAGCGACATCATTCTGCCGGCGATCGGCGGGGCGCCGGGTGCGCGTGATGCGGGCGCTCCGGAATTTCTGGATTTTCTGGTGGGGCAATCGCCCACACCGGTGAAGAACCTCTATCGGTCGGGACTGGATACGCTCAACACGTCGAAATTCAAACACCCTTTCGCCGATCTCACGCCGGAACAGACCGAGGAGCTGCTCGCGCCGCTGCGCGAACCCTGGACTTATGAAGAGCCGGCCGATCCGATGGCGCGATTCCTTCGTCACGCGAAAGCCGACATTCTGACCGCGACGGTGAACTCGCGCGAATGGGCGGTTTACTCGGGGCGCAGCGGAAACGGCTCGTATTGGCTGGCACCGGAATAAATCGCCATGGCTGCTCCCACATATGACGTACTGATTATCGGGTCCGGCGCGTCCGGCGGGATGACCGCGCGGATGCTGACAGCGAAGGGCATCAAGTGCCTGATGCTCGATGCGGGTCCGCCGACCGATTACGATCATGACCGCGTGACGCGGCACGTGTACGACCTGCCGTACCGGGGCTTCGGGCAGCCGGGGCGCTTTCCGCACGTGACGCAGGCGGATGAATTCAACGCGAACGTGTGGGCGGATGAGAAGCAGAATCCGTATACGTATCCGCCGGATGATCCGTATTACTGGGTTCGGGTGCGGCGCATTGGCGGGAGAACGCTGATGTGGGGGCGCGCGTCGTGGCGGCTGAGCGATTACGAGTTCAAGGCGAAAGATCACGACGGTTTCGGCGATAACTGGCCGATTGCTTACGCCGATCTGGCGCCGTATTACGACAAGTGCGAGCCGATCTTCCACGTTTCCGGCCGGAAGGAAGGTTTCGCGCAGCTTCCGGATGGAGTGTTTATCGAAGACAAGTCGCCGGACAGCGGGAGCATGCAGCGCTTCATTGCGGCGGCGAAGGCGCGGGGCGTTCCGACGACGAAGCCGCGGCGGGCGACGGGTGCGCTGGCGAGCTCACTGAATCTTCTGCTGCCCGATGCGCTGGCGACCGGGAACCTGACGATCCTTCCGAATTCGATCGTGCGGCGGCTCACGGTGGATAAAAAGACCGGGCTTGTGAATGGGGCGGATTTTCTCGACCGGGTTTCGCATCAGGAGATGCATGTGAGCGCCCGTGTGGTTGTGCTCGGAGCCGGGTGTCTCGAAAGTACGCGGCTGCTGCTGAATTCGGGGATTGCGAATTCGAGCGGTGTGCTG
>CAZPZE010000411.1:0-5565 GCA_964590625.1 uncultured Solibacteraceae bacterium | reverse complement strand
TCCGGCCGGTAGTAGAGCTGGGCGCGGTTGGTGTCGTACTTCGTCACTTCCATGATCTGGGTGAGCTTGCTCATGTCGAGTTCGACGCCGAGACCGGGGCGATCGTTCGGGTAGAGTTTGCCGTCCTTGAAATCGCAGAAGACGGGCAGGTGCGGGACGGTCTTTCCTCCGTAGGAATATTCCATCAGCAGCGGACCGGAGAATGTGCCGAGTGAATTGACGAGCGCCGCCGTCGCGATCGGACCGGTGAAGTGCGGCACGATGCCGATAAAGTGCGTCTCACACAGCGCCGCGATCTTCATCATTTCCGTGATGCCGCCGACGTTTGGCAGCGTGGCCCGGACGTAATCGATGTCATGGTTCTCGATCAGCTTATTGAAGTCCCAGCGGCCGCCCCATTCTTCGCCGGCAGCGATCGGCACCTTCACCATCGTCCGCAGCTTCGGCAGATCGTCGTTGAAGCCTTCGGCGCGGACCGGGTCTTCGACGAAGTATGGCGCGAGCGGCGCGATGAGATCGGCGCAACGGACGGCATCGGAAAGGTCGAATCGCTGATGGAAGTCGATGCACCAGTCGCCGTTCTTCCCGACGCCTTCGCGGACCTGCTGGCATTGTTCAAACGTCTGGTCCACCTTCTGATGCGTGTTGTATGTGGTGTTGATCGGCGCATCGGCAGCGCCCATGCGGAAAGCGCGGAAACCGGCGGCGATCGTTGCGGCCGCCCGGTCTTTCAGGCTCATGCCAGGTTTAATGCCGGGAATCACGCTGCCCGTGCTGTAGCACTCGCAATAGTTGCGCACCGCGCCGCCGAGGACTTCGTGCACCGGCAGCTTCAGCACCTTGCCTTTGATGTCCCACAGCGCGAGATCCAGCGCGCCGAGAGCATCCTGCTTTTCGCGGCCCGGCGTATATAAAAACGACCGCGACATATCCTGCCACAGCTTCTCGATGAATTGCGGGTCCTGCCCGATGAGACGTCCGGCGCACTGGCTGAGCGTGTCGGGAAAACCGCCTTCGCCGATGCCGGTGATGCCTGCGTCGGTCTCGACGGTAACCACGGTGTTCGACTGGTTGAAGAGCGGATTGCGGTCCGGCGTCGAATAGGCGCGTATGCGCGTGATCTTCATCTTCGGCAGCGCCGCCTGAAGGAGCGGAAGATGGGCAAGGCTCGCTGTGGAAGCCGCGGCTACGGACTTGAGGAAAGTTCTTCGATTCATCGGATCTCCGTGGGCCAGTATATCCCCGCGGAGGCGCCTAAATCAGATGGTGGTGGCCCTGCTCCTCAAGCAGCTTCACGAAATCGCTCACCTGCTGGGCGCGGGCGCGGTCGGCAACGAGGATAGCGTCCGGCGTGTCGACCACGATCAGATCGTTGACCCCGAGCAGCGCCACGACCTTGTGGCCGCAGTCCACGTAATTGCCGCGTGATTTCTTCGCCAGCAGTGCGGAGCGCGACGCGTTTTCATCGGCATCGCGCGGCAGAAGCTCGTAGACGGCGTGCCAGCTACCGACGTCATTCCATCCGAAATCGTCACAGGCGATGCCGACGACGTTATCGGCTTTCTGCAGCACTGCGTAGTCGATCGAAATGTTTTCGCATTTGGGAAATACTTTGGCCACACTCGCCGCGAATTCTCTGTTCCGGAAGGCCGGCAGGCTGGAGATGAGGGTGGCGGTCTTCGGCAGGTGGTGCCGGAGCGCTTCAAGAATGGTGGACGATTTCCAGAAGAACATGCCGGCGTTCCAGTAGAAGTTGCCGGAGCGTACGAATTTCTTCGCGTCCTTCAGTTCCGGCTTCTCGCGGAAGCGCTTGACGCGGACTGCTTCGAGCTTCCCCTGCTCCGTGCCTTTCGGAAATTCGATATAGCCGTAGCCGGTTTCGGCCCAGCGCGGGGCGACGCCGAGGACTGCAATCTTGTCCTGTTCGGCCGCGCGAAACGCGGCGCGGACCAGGGTGAGGAAACGCTTCGGATTGCCGATGACGTGATCGGAAGGAAAGACGCCGAAGATGGCGTTGGGGTCGATAGATGAGAGGATGTGTGCCGCCAGGCCGATAGCGGGCGCAGTCTTGCGCTGGGCCGGCTCGGCGATGATCTGACGCGGCGGAACCTGTGGCAACTGGCGGACGATTTCATCGCGCACGAATTCGTTGGTGAGGATCCAGATGCGGTCGGGCGGGATGAGCGGGGCGAGGCGCGCGACGGTGTCCTGAATGAGGCTCGCTTCGCCGCCGCCGATATTGAGGACCTGCTTCGCGGTGCGCCTGCGACTGCGCGGCCAGAAGCGCGTACCACGGCCGCCGGCCAGAATCAGGCCGTAATAGTTTTGCTTTGCCATGCCAGAAACGAGGTTAGCAGGACCTGAGGCTTATCTCAGGGCTTCGTTGATCTCAATGTCCCGGCTCAGGACGTCCGATAGAAGAGTTGAAAGTTCGACTCCCTGTTGGGCCGCCTTGCCGGCGAAATACTCCCAAACCTTCTTCTCAACTGAAACCGGCATGAGAACGCGGGCCTCCGCGGGAATGTAATGAAGGCCTCGACTAGCCCTGCCGAAATCAATCTCCCCAGGGATTCCGTCGTCAGTCTGTGAAGTTGGGTTAGTCATCACGCTCATCCTGACAATACCGGATTCGTTCTTCGTCGCTTTACGCGCTGATATGAGCCTGATCCCAGTCTGAGCCTTTTCCTCGAACCACAGGTAGACAACCGACACAGGGGAGCCATTAGCTGCGCAGCCGATCGAAAACCATCGCTCTTCGGTTTTGCTATGGCCGAGATCTGCAAGCGTCAGAAGATTTGGATCCTGGAAAACAGTGGACGCGAGCTCGAACGAAATCTCGTGCTTTATGAGAGGCCGCAGTCTATCTGATCGGGTGCGCGTGAATCAGGCGGAAGGTGCGGCTCCAGCGGGTCTTGGTGGGGAAGTGGATCACCATGTCGATCAGGTGCGAGACGTCGATGCCCGGATCGGTGAGGTCCTCCGTCGAAGCATCGTACGACCAGTAGATGATCAGTGGCTTACCGATGATGTTTTCTCGCGGCACGAGGCCCCAGAACCGGCTGTCCGAGGAATTGTCGCGATTGTCGCCCATGGCGAAGAAGAAGCCGGGAGGCACCACGAGTTCGCCGTCTCTGACGTCGTCACGAAGCATCTGCTCGGCGCGCGGGTAGACGCCGTATTCGATCGGCGCGCGGGGGAAATTGTCCGCGTAGTGCGAGGGCGGCCGGGTGTAGGCCACATAAGGCTCGTCCACCGGATGACCGTTCAGGTAAAGCTGGCGATCTTCCAGATGGATGTGATCGCCCGGAACGCCGATCACGCGCTTCACAAAGTTCTGGCGGATGTCGAGCGGGTAACGGAAAACGATAATGTCGCCGCGGTGAACATCGCTGTAGGGGAGCACGTGCGAGGTGACCGGATCGGCGGGCGCGTAGGCGAGCTTATCCACCAGCAGATGGTCACCCACCAGCAGAGTTTCCTCCATCGATCCGGAGGGGATCACAAAGGCCTGCGCCAGCGCCGTGGTGCCGAACAGCAGAAGGATGAAAGTGACGGCCCATTCTGCAATGAACCCGCGGGGCTGAACCTGTTCTTTTTTCGTGGACATGCGCTACTTCACAGGATACGCGTGGATCAGCCGGAACGTTCGGACCCAGCGCGTCTTGGTGGGGAAATGAATGATCACGTCGACCAGATGGGTGAGCGTGAAGCCAGGGCTCGAGAGCTCGTCAGTTGTGGCGTTATAAGACCAGTAAATGACCAATGGCTTTCCGATAATATTTTCCCGCGGAACGAAGCCCCAGTAGCGGCTGTCGAGCGAATAATCGCGGTTATCGCCCATGGCGAAGAAATAGCCGGGCGGGACGACGACTTCGCCGCTCACGATATTGTGCTCCAGCATGCGTTGCGCACCGGGATAAATGGGGGTGTTGGGATCGTTGGGGAAATTGTCCCGGTAGGAATCCAGATATTCGGTTTTGTGGACGGCGTAGGGCTCGTTCAGCAGATGGCCATTGAGCCAGACGCGCTTGTTTTCCAGATGAATGTGGTCGCCGGGAACGCCCATCACGCGCTTGACGAAGGTCTGGCGGATGTCTTCCGGGTAGCGGAATACGATGATGTCGCCGCGATGGGGGTCCGTGTAGGGCAGCAGGAATTTGCTGACGTTGCCAACCGGGGCGTAGGCGAGCTTATCGACCAGGAGATGGTCGCCAATCAGAAGCGTGTCTTCCATGGACCCGGTGGGAATGACGAACGCCTGGACCAGAGTCGTGGTACCAAAGAGCAGCAGGATGATGGTGACGGTCCACTCGGCGATGAAGCCCCGGGGCGGCTCGGACCGGTGGGATTTTGGCTCCGGGGATTGAGGCGGGGAGTTTTCCGATACGACTGATTCCGGTTGATCCACTATTGCTCATTGTAACGGGGGGGTGCTGCTATGCTGGGAGCACTCCCCGGCGAGTCGATCCCATGGGCAGTTCCACCACCATTCCACCGGTCGCCGAGATCCCCGAAAATCCCGCTCAGCCGGCGGTCAATCCGATCTATCTGGTTGTGGGCTGTACACTTTTCGCTGCGGCGGCCCAGATTCTGCTCAAGTTCGGGGCGCTGCATCCGCTTCCGGCTTTTCATCCGGATTCGGCCAGCGCAATGGCTTTTCTGCAGGCGCTGCTCAGCGACTGGCCGCTTCTGATCGGCTACAGCCTCCACGCCTGCAACGCCATGCTTCTGATTCTGGCGCTGCGCCACGGGCACTTATCGGTGCTTTATCCTCTGTACGCCCTTTCTTATGTATGGGTGGACCTGCTGTCGCTCTACTATTTCCATGAACACTTGAATGTCTGGAAGGAAGCCGGGATTGCATTAATCATCGGCGGAGTGGCGGTGCTCGGGAAGGCTTCGACTGAATGACCGAGACGCCGTTCAGTTCGATCGTTCTGGTTCTGCTGGCATCCTTCATTGGGTCGTTTGGCGCAGTATTCCTGAAGCTCGGCTCCGCACATTTGAGCAGAGGCATTCGCGGTCTGTTCAACTGGCAGCTCATCACCGGGATCGCGCTGTTTCTGGGATCGAGCATTCCGTTCATCATGGCGCTGAAGCATGGCGAACTCTCGGTGCTCTATCCGATGGTGTCGCTGAGTTATGTGTGGGCGATGCTGTGGTCGCGGATGCTGTTCTCCGAACCGATCACCAAACAGAAGGTGGGAGCGCTGGTGCTGATACTCGGCGGGATTCTGTGCATCGGCGTCGGCGGACGATAACGGCCCACGGTCTGCAGGGGGTTTTCCGCAGATGCGCGTTGCCGTCCTGTTCCTGGCACTGGCTGTAACGGCTTCCGCGCAATTCAAAAGCACAACCCAGCTTGTAGTCGCGCCGACTACGGTCGCCGACGAAAAGGGCAGGTTTGTCGATGGCCTGACGGCAGACGACCTGATTCTGACCGACAACAGTGTGCGGCAGCCGATACAGATGGACTGGATGACGTATCCGATCGACCTGGTGGTGGCGGTGCAGACGAGCGCGAATTCCGGGCCGGTCATCGACAAACTGGGTGATGCAGGCATT
>CAZPZE010000410.1:0-2434 GCA_964590625.1 uncultured Solibacteraceae bacterium | reverse complement strand
GCGGTCGCCGACTTCGAACCCGAACCGGACATTGACCGAATGCACGCCTTTCACCACCATGGCGACAACGTACAGGCGCATGCCGCTTTCGGCCGCGGCCTGCATGGCCTGGAGGGCGGCGGGCTGTCCGGGAAGTCCGGTTGTGGGATCCAGCGTCTCGTTGGCGGATGCCGGAATCTCCACGCTGCGCTGGCCGACCTGGCGCTGCAGAGACTGAATCGCGCTGTCCGATTCGCGCTTCTGGCGCTCCACTTCCTGGCGAAAACTGTTCAGGCATTCGCCGAGGTGAGCTTTCAGGGTTTTCAGATCGTCAAACGACCCCGCCTTCTCGAAATGATTGCCGATTTCCTGCAGGCGCTGCGCCGATCGCGTGGTCTCGCCTCCGATTTTGAGGGCGGTTTCAGTCACCATCGCGACGACGCTCTGCAGTTCCGCGGCCTGCTTGCGAATCAGGGTGGAGACCCCGAGGTTGTAATTCTCCATGGTCTGAACCACCGAGCCGGCCATGATGAGGAGGTTTTCCGATGAGATCTCGGCGGCCAGGCGGCCGCGCAGGTCGTTCATTTCGAGGGCGAAATCCGCGTAGTCGTTATCGTCCCCCTTCACTGCGGAAGAGCCAATCTTTTCAATCAGAAGCGAGACGACCTTGCGCAATGCAAGCTCGCATTCGCTGGCGTTGAGGAAGTTCTTGAGAGAGAGCACTCTCGCTCTAATTCGGCGGAACCGGCGGATTGCTTTAGCACGCGCATAAAATTCCTCTTGACGATATTCGTTATAACGACTAATATGAAAACGTGCCCGGTAAACTGCAGCAGGAAATCCAGCAGACGCGGCCCTTCGATCTGGCGGAAGAGGAAGCGGTGCTCAACATCGTACGAACGGCTGAGGTTGCGCAGCGAGCGATTTCGGAATTCCTGGATGGCTTTGGACTTTCCGCGGTGCAGTATAACGTGCTGCGGATTCTACGCGGCGCGGGTCCGGCAGGCGCCACGTGTTCGCAGATCGGGAAACGCATGCTGACGCATGATCCCGATATCACGCGGCTGCTCGACCGGATGGAAGCTCGCGGGCTGATTGCCCGGGCGCGGGACGGCGCGGACCGGCGGGCCGTCATTACGCGAATCACGGAGGCGGGTCTGGCAGTGGTGGGCGGAATCGATCGGCCGCTCCGCGAATTTCTGCAGACCCGGCTCGGGAAATTCGGCCGGGATGGGCTCGCGAGTCTGACCGCACAGCTGGAACAGGTCCGGGAAGCGTTCGGGCCGCAGACGGAATCATTCACGAAAGGAACAACAACATGAGTACAGCAACGATGCAGAATGTAGCGGCGCTCGATCAGGCGCTCAATGAGGCAATTCTTTCGGGCAAGGCGCTCGAGGCCTTCGAGCAGTACTACGCCGAAGATGTGGTGATGCAGGAAAACTCAGACGAACCTCGGCGCGGCAAGGATGTAAACCGCAAGGCCGAGCAGGATTTCTTCTCTTCGCTCGAGGCGTTCCACGAGGGCAAACTGCTTTCGAGCGCGGTCAACGGCGATGTCACGTTCGGCGAGTGGTTCATGGATGTGACGTTCAAGGGCGGACAGCGGCTGAAGCTGGCACAGGTGGCGGTGCGCAAGTGGAAAGACGGCAAGATCGCCCACGAGCGGTTCTACTACCACAAGTAACGTTCAGGCCTGGAGGACCAGGCCGGAGGGCAGTTCTTCGCCGAAGATGCGGCCGAGCGTGCGTTCGTCGCGCTCGGCTTCGCCTTCGAGCTGCGCGATGAGGGCGGGATCTTCGAGGCGCTTGCGGACGGCGGCGCTCGTAGCGGGGGAAACGTCGCGCACAGGGTCGCCGGTTTTCGCGGCCATCGCGACCAGCGTATCTTCCGCCTTCGGTACCGCGATCAGCGCTTCGATCCAGCGCGTGGCGATCGCGGGCGTGAGCACCTGATTGATCGGTCCGTAGAACAGGCGGCGCGCGCCGAGGCGGGCGAGGCACCACAGGATGTTGTCGCTGTAGCCCGAGGATTTTCCCTGCTTCACCAGGGCATCGCCTAACTGAATCCGGTTGGCGGCGGGGATCAGTTCCATGCTGGAGGCCGTGCGCCACATTTCCCGCAGCAGGCTGGAATTCACGCGTTGCGGCCTGGTTCCGACCTTCGGCAGAAGGATGGGGATGAGCCGCTGCACCAGATCCGATTGCTGATTCCGGTTGAGGCCGCCGGCGAGGCGTCCCCAGAAGATCCACCAGTCGATTTCGTTCTGCGTCTGGTTGCCGAATTTCAATCCGGCGGCGTAGATGCGGCGCGCCTGTTCGATGCGGAAATCGTCGCCGATGAAGCCGAAGCCGGGGCGCAGGCAGAAGCCGGCGAGATTCAGCCAGCGGACTTCATGAGCGGCGCTGCGGCCGCGCGATTCCACAAGTTCGAGAAAGACGTCGGCGAGTTTGCG
>CAZPZE010000409.1:0-1950 GCA_964590625.1 uncultured Solibacteraceae bacterium | reverse complement strand
GGAGACTCCATGATGATGCTTCTCAACGGCATGCACTGGGATATGCCGATCACCGAGAACCCCACTATCGACACCACGGAAATCTGGGAACTCGTCAACACCACCGAGGACTCGCACCCCATCCATCTGCATCTCGTCCGCTTCCAGATTCTCGACCGCCGCAACTTCAACGAGCTTATCTACTGGCGAACCGGCCAGCTCAGCTACACCAGCGATCCGGCTCCGCCCCTACCGGATGAATCCGGCTGGAAGGACACGGTGCGCGCCCACGGACTCATGGTGACCCGCATCATCGTCCGCTTCGAAGGTTATGTCGGCCGCTACGTCTGGCACTGCCATCTGCTCGAACACGAAGACAACGAAATGATGCGGCCGTACGATGTCCTGCCGGCAATATAATCGTTGCTTGGCACATCCATCCAATCTCTCAGCACGCCTGGCCGTTCTCTGCCTGCTGGCTTCGCCCGCCATGACGCAGACCGGATCGGCCCCTCGTCCAGTCACGCCGATCCAGCACGTCGTCGTGATCTTCCAGGAGAACGTTTCGTTCGATCATTATTTCGGCACTTACCCGAACGCGAAGAACCCGGACGGCGAACCGGCGTTCACTCCGTTGCCGAACACGCCGGCCGTCAACGGATACACACCGGCATTGCTCAACTCCAATCCGAACGCTCTGAATCCGGCGAATGGAACCGGTGCGACGGGTCCGTTCCGGCTCGATCGCTCGCAGGCGGCGACGGCCGATCAGAGCCACGCCTACACGCCCGAACAGCGGGCCGTCAACGGGGGATTGATGGACGCGTTTCCGGCAAACACCGGAAGAGCCACCAAACCTTCCGGCCCGGACTCGACCGGACATTTATACACCAGGGGTTTGACGATGGGTTACTACGATGGCAACACCGTGACGGCGTACTGGAATTACGCGCAGCGGTTCGCCATGAGCGATAACTCTTTCGGAACGACCTATGGACCTTCGACGCCCGGCGCGCTCAATCTGGTTTCCGGACAAACCAACGGCGTGAGCGCAAATCTTAATGGAACCGGAGCCCTCGTCGATGGTGGAAACGGCACGCTGACAAACATCGGCGACCCCGACCCGATGAATGACGTCTGCTCCACGACCACAGGTGAAGTCATCAGCATGAGCGGCAGAAACATCGGCGATCTGCTCAACGCGCATAACGTGACGTGGGGATTCTTCCAGGGCGGGTTCGATCTGACGGCGACGAATCCGAATGGAACGACTGGCTGCAACCGCAGCACCTTCTCCGAGATTACGAAAGGCAACCGGAAAGATTACGTTCCGCACCACGAAGCTTTCCAGTATTACCACTCAACCGCCAATCCGACCCACGCGCGCCCCAAATCGGCGGCTACCGTCGGTCGCACCGATACCGCCAATCATCAGTACGATCTCCACGATTTCTACGACGCGGTTAACGCGGGGAACTATCCCGCCGTCAGCTTTCTCAAAGCTCCCAGCTTTCAGAACGGGCACGCGGGTTCCTCCGATCCTCTCGATGAACAGACCTTCGTCGTAACCGTGATCAACTTTCTCCAGCAGCATGCCGACTGGGAACACACCGCCGTGATTATTGCCTATGACGATTCCGATGGCTGGTATGACCACCAGGTCGGCCCCATCGTGAATCAGTCGTCAACCGCCGCTGATATTTACTGCAATGGGACTCCGAAACTTCCGGGACCTGGCACGAAAGGCCAGCCCGCACAGGGGCGCTGCGGCTACGGTCCGCGCCTGCCGCTGCTGGTGGTCTCGCCGTGGGCAAAACAGAATTACGTCGATCACACCGTGACCGATCAGACGTCGATCGTCCACTTCATTGAAGACAACTGGCTGAAAGGCGAGCGAATTGGTGATGGCTCGTTCGATTCCATCGCAAACTCCATCGCAGGCATGTTTGATTTCAAACATGCCAACAGGAA
>CAZPZE010000408.1:0-3868 GCA_964590625.1 uncultured Solibacteraceae bacterium | reverse complement strand
CTGCTGGCGGGGCAGCCGTTCACGAGCCGGATTTTCGGGGATGAGTCGCTGTCGCGGCGTCCGATGGCGCGCGTGATGAAGCCGCTGGCGGAGATGGGGGCGAAGATCGAGGCGCGCGATGGGCAGTATCCGCCGCTGACGATTCATGGGGGCACGCTGCGGCCGATCGATTACACGCTGCCGGTGGCGAGCGCGCAGGTGAAGACGTGCGTGCTGTTCGCGGGGATGTTCGCGGATGGCGAGACGGTGGTGCGGGAGCCGATCCGGTCGCGCGATCACACGGAGATTGCGCTGAAGGAGTTTGGCGCGGATATTCAGGTGAAGCAGCGGGTGATTACGATTCAGGGGAGGCCGGCGCTCACGGCGCGGGATGTGGTGGTGCCGAGCGATTTATCGAGCGCCGCGTTTTTCCTGGTGGCCGGGCTGTTGGTGCCGGATTCGAATCTGGTGATTCAGGGGGTGGGGCTGAATCCGTCGCGATCATCGCTGCTGGATTTTCTGCTGTCGACGGGGGCGGATATTCAAGTGACGAAAATTGAGTCGGTGAATGGGGAGCCGATTGGAGATATCCGGGTGCGCCATGCGCCGATTCGCGGGGGCGTGATTGAGAAAGACCTGGCGGCGGCGCTGATCGATGAGATTCCGGTGCTGGCGGTGCTGGGGGCGGCGTCGGAAGAGGGGCTGGTGGTGCGGGATGCGGCGGAGCTCAGTATCAAGGAGACGGATCGCATCGCGACGGTGGCGGAGAACTTCAAGCGGATGGGGATTGAGATTGAAGTGACGCCGGATGGGCTGCGGGTGCCGGGTCGGCAGAAGTTCCGGGCGGCGAAGTTCGATTCGTTTGGGGATCACCGGATTGCGATGGCGTTTGCGGTGGCGGCGCTGCGAGGGGATGGGGAGTCGGTGATTGAGGGCGCGGAGGCGGCTTCGGTGTCGTTTCCGGAGTTTTGGGGGATTTTGGAGAAGGCGGCGGGACGGTAGAGCCGCGTGTCGCTCGACTCCGCGGTGTATCAGTTTCTGCAGGGCGAATCGCCTGAGGGAATTTTGCAGGCATTTCCTTCGCTTTCGCTCGTTCAGATCTATGGGGGGAATCGCCTGTTACCTCGAACGGCGTGAGGAGATCGAAGCTCATTTGAACGCGAGTGAAGCGTGGTTCGAGGAGATGGCGAAGGCCTCGCGCGAAGCCAATCCGCTGCTCTATGCCAGGCTCGATGCAGCGCGTCAGTCGGCGGCGGTATAAGGCGGGCTTTGCGCGAGATGGAAGGCCCTATTTCGGAATCACGTTCTCGCGGATTTCTATCCCAGGCCGATCGCGCAATTTGATCAAATCGGGCGGAATTATTCCCTCCAGAACGAGAATGGCGCGCGCGTTATGCTGCTCTGAGGCGATTGACGGCGGAGTGCGGCGCCGGTCAACCGGACGGGATCATGCTAATTGGTTTCGAGTGGGACGAAGAAAAGGCGAGACGCAATCTTCGGAAACACGGGGTGGCTTTCGACGAGGCGGTTACGGTTTTCGACGATGAGATGGCGGCTACTATTGACGACCCCGATCACTCCACAGAAGAGCGCCGGTTTGTGACTATCGGCTGGTCCGATCGTTCGCGGTTGCTGGTTGTCTGCCACTGCGATCGTCCTGATCGTATCCGCCTGATCAGCGCGCGAGCCGCGAATCGGCGTGAGCGGCGCTATCATGAAGAAGCAGGCGTGGAATGAAAGCTCACTACGACTTTTCGAGCGGAGTTCGCGGAAAGTACTCGGGAAACGTTGACACATCTGACATTCACCATTTGGGTACAGGCGGGCGTATATCCAGGCAGAATGGGACGGGGGCGAAAAGGGCCGGTCCACGCGATATTGAAGGCGAGATCCGGCGCAAACGTGGCGACACGCTAATCGGAACCTTGAGAAAGACCTATGGGCCCGATTTTGCACCCGGCTTCAGGAGTGACACTCGGCTGGACACGCTCAGAAAGCGCGCTGGCGGCGGATCGCTCTCGAAGTTACTTAATAAATAAGTCAAGGCCTCGGGGAATCGGCACTCCGCGCCGGGCAGAAGCCAGGCGGCCGGGCCGAAAGCCCCGCCCTACGTTAGAGGGCGTTGCGTTTTGCGAGGGCGCGCATGAAGGCGAGCAGGCTGTGCTCGTGGATGTGGACTTCGTTGGTCGGCACCATGGTGTTGGCGAGGCTGCCGAGTTCTTCCGAAAAGATGTGGACGATGTCGCCGGTCTTGTGGAAGAAGCCGCTGCCGGGGCCGCCGCGGTCGCTCGTCGGGACGATTCCGGTGCCGTTGAAGAGCACGACGCCGTCGGGGTAATCGTGGATGTCGAAGAGCTGCTGCGCGAGTGAGTCCTGCGGGTCGCGGCGGATTTCGGCCATGGAGTTGACGCCCTCTTCGTGGAAGCCGTCCATGCCGTCGACGTGGAGGTGGACCTTCGTGTTGCGGATGGTGTCGAGCGTGAATGAGGCGTCGAAGAGGCGGATGAAGGGGCCGATGCAACTGCTGCCGCGACGGTCTTTCGCGACTCCCAGCAGGAGAGCGGAGAGGCCCTCGAGATAGCGATCATTCACGTCATTGCCGAGCGTGGCGCCGATGATTTTGCCGCGCGCGTTGATGACGGAAACGAGTTCGGGCTCGGGATTAGTCCACTTCGAATCAGCGTTGAAGCCGGCTTCGGCGCCGTGTCCGACTGAGGCGAGCGGGACTGCCTGTTTCGTGAAAATTTCGGCTTTTTCGCCGAGACCGACCTGCGGGTAGGTAGCGGAGAGATTGAGGCCGTTGACGTCGGTCAGGTACTGCAGGAGCTTGAGGGCCTGCGGGGTGGCGGGCGTGAGTTCGGCGATGCTGCCGACCGAATCGCGGATGCGTCCGATGACTTCGGTTCGCTTTGCGGCGTTCGCCATGTCGCCGCGGAGCGCTTCTTCGATCATGCGCTCGATCATCGAAACCGGGAACGTCACGCCGGCGGCTTTGACGGTCTGGAGATCGATGGGGGCGAGGAGCGTTTTCGATTTGAGCGCCGTCAGGAGATCACCGGCTGCATCGCCCTTCGCGCTGCGTAATGCGGCAGCGGGATCAGGCTCGTTACAGAGCTGGCTGACGGTGGGGAACGCGGCGGTGATGTCGGTCAGGGTGGCGTCGGGATTGACGCGAACGACGGACGGTCCGAGTCCGGGGCGATTGACGCGGCCCACGAGCGCGGCGCGCACGGCGTCCTTCGGCAGCGTGGCTTCGACGGTGAGATGTTTTTCGATCATGCGCGCTTACCGGTACTTCATATAGATAGTGGAGAGCTCGGAGTAGAAATCGATCGCGACCGAACCCTGTTCGCGGAAGCCGGAGCTGGAATCTTTCACGCCGCCGAAGGGAAGCTGGTATTCGACGCCCGCGCTCGGCAGGTTGACGGTGATGAGGCCGGCTTCGATTTCGTGGATGTATTTGAAAGCCGCGGAGAGATCTTTGGTGAGGATGGACGCGGAGAGTCCGAAGCGCACTTTGTTGGCGATGCGCATGGCGTCGTCGTAATCGTTCGCACGGATGATGGCGAGGACGGGCCCGAAGATTTCTTCCTGGGCGATGGTGGCGTCGGCCGCGACGTCGGCAAAGATGGCGGGCGCGACGAAGTAGCCTTTGGCGAGTGCGCCTTCGAGGCGATTGCCGCCCACGAGCAGGTTGCAGCCTTCGGCCTTGCCGGTTTCGACATAGCCGAGAACGGTCTTCATCTGGGATTCATCAGCGCAGGGGCCCATGTAGACGCCGGCTTCCATTCCGTCGCCGATTTTGAGGGCTTTGGTCTTTTCGACGATGCGAGCGACGAACTGATCGTAGATACCGGCTTCGACGATGGCACGGCTGGTAGCGGTGCAC
>CAZPZE010000407.1:0-2866 GCA_964590625.1 uncultured Solibacteraceae bacterium | reverse complement strand
TACTCCACCGATTCAGCCAACTCACCCGCGAACTCCCGTACCCGATCCTCCAGGTTGCCGGCCAATTCGCGCGCGTCCGCCAGAATCGAGAGATCGAACGCGCTGGTCGGGAACCGGTGGACAGGCTTGTACGCCGCGCGCGCGGGTTGCAGTTCGCGGATCGCAGCGAGGTCAAGATCGAGCACCGCCGCGCGTCCCGTTTCCACCAGATTTGGATGAAATTCGCTGAGCCGCGCCACCGCGCGCCCCTGCCACCAAAGTTCCGCACACCGCGCTGGATGCTCCCACACTTGTGGTTGAGCCGCGCGCGCCCGCAGGCCCGGCGCGAGCGATTCCACCGCCCGCTTCAGCTCCTGCAGACCGCTTCGTCCGTCGCGATAGTAGATCGCCGCCGCGAGATGCGCCCGTTCTTCCGGCTTGATATCGACCAGCCGATGAACCTCATGGCCTGTCTCGAAAATCCGGAATTCCTCGAAATGCTTCGCGTTTTCCACGATATTGCCGTGGATTCCCGGCAGCAGCGACGTCCGCATCAGCTCCTGCCCCGCCGCGATCGGATTCAATACGCGGACATGCTGCTCGATGCTCAGACCGAAGCGCCGCGCCGCTTCTTCACTGATGAACGAATAATTGGAAACCTCGGTGTAGCCGCGGTCCGTCATGAACCGCTTCACGCCGCGCAGGAATTCGCGCTCCGGCGGATCGTACGAGGGCGAGCACGGCACGAGCGGCGGAGTGGGCTCGATCGAGTCGTACCCGATCATCCGGCCCACCTCTTCCACCAGATCTTCCGGCATCGCGATGTCTTTGGTCGCCCGCCAGGTCGGCACGCTGACCCCAAAAAGACCAGGTGCAGCTTCGGCAACACCGAATTGCAGGGCTTCGAGAATGCGCCGCACTTCGCCCGCATCGAGCGCCCGCCCCAGTTTGCGCGCCAGCCAGCCGAGATCGAGCGGGATAACGGGAGGATTGTGGAGTGTCGCACTGCGGTCCGCCAGCCCGCCCACCAGTCTGATTCCCGGCGAGAGCATCGGCAGCAGTTCCAGCGCGCGAGCCAGCGCCCGCACCGTATTGTGGGGATCCTGTGATTTTTCGAACCGCATCGAGGCATCAGTGCGCAGCTTCAGCGCGACCGACGTCTTCCGCACGCTCGCGGCGTTGAAATTCGCGCTCTCGAGCACGATCGACGTCGTCGATTCCGAAATCGCGCTGTCTCTGCCGCCGATCACGCCCGCAATCGCAATCGGCCCGGCGGCGTCCGCAATCACCACATTCGTTGGCGCCAGCGTGTACGGCTCGTCATTCAGTGCGGTGATCGTTTCGCCTTCACGCGCCGGACGTGCATAAATCGTGTCGCCCTTCAGCTTCTCGCGGTCGAACGCATGCATCGGCTGCGCGAGTTCGGCCATGATGTAGTTCGTCAGGTCGACAATGTTGTTGATCGGATTCAGCCCAACCGCCGTCAGCCGATGCTGCAGCCACAGCGGGGAAGGCTGCACCGTGACGTTCTCGAACACGAGCCCGCTGTATCGCGGGCACAGATGCAAATCTTCGATCTCGACCTTGAGCGGGCCGCCCGGCGCCGGCAGTTCGCGCATGTTCACGGGATCGTGCAGCATCTTGCCGGTGATTGCCGCCACCTCGCGCGCCATGCCGTAGTGACCCCAGAGATCCGGACGGTGCGTGATGCTCTTGTTATCGATCTCGATTACCTGATCGGGCGCCGGAATCTGATCGCAGTCGTCGAGTTCGATGATTCCCGCGTGATCGCGGCTGATGCCGAGCTCGGACGCGCTCGCCAGCATGCCGTCACTCATCACGCCGGCGATCTTCTTCATCCCCATAGGCACCCAGATCGTGCGGATGCCTGCGCGGCAGTTCGGTGCACCGCACACGACGGTCTTGCGGCCCTGCGGACCAACGTCCACTGTGGCCTTTACGACGTGCCTGCCGCCCTCGATCTGCTCGACCGATTCCACACGCGCCGGCAACGCCCCCGAGAGAAGCGAACCGGCTGTCTCAATACCCTCGCACTCCGCCGTCTTCATCGTGATCAGGCGTTCGAGCGATTCGGCCGGCATGTCCAGGCCATCCACCAGCGATCGAATCCAGCTATAGGAGAACTTCATCTCAGAACTGCCTCAGGAAACGGAGATCGCCGCTCTGCAGCCAGCGGATATCGTCGATCGCATACCGCATCATCGCGAGGCGCGTCAGCCCCAGGCCGAACGCGAAGCCGTTCCATTCGGTGGGATCGATGCCGCTCGTCCGCAGCACATGCGGATTCACCAGCCCGCACGGCAGCAATTCCACCCAGCCGCTCTGCTTACACACCGGACATCCCGGCCCGCCGCAGATCAGACAGCGAATATCGAGTTCAAACCCGGGTTCGACGAACGGAAAATACCCAGGCCGCAGCCGTACCGTGACGTCCTTCTTAAAGATGGCCGTCAGCAGCGTTTTCATGAAGTAAATGAGATTGCCGACCGACACGTTCCGGTCAATCATCATGCCTTCGAGCTGATAAAACGTATGCTCGTGCGAGGCATCCACTGATTCGTTGCGGAAGACGCGGCCCGGCGCGATCATCCGCAGCGGCGGCCCCAGCTTTTCCATCCCGCGCACCTGCACAGGCGATGTATGTGTGCGCAGCAGAAAGCCGCCATCAAGCCAGAATGTATCCTGCATGTCGCGCGCCGGATGGTCACCCGGAATATTCAGCGCGTCGAAATTGTGAAACTCGGTTTCGACTTCAGGCCCGTCCAGCACGGAAAATCCCATGCTGCGGAACAGATCTTCGATCTCCCACTGCACCTGTGTGATCGGATGCAGCGATCCCGGCGGCACGCCGCTCGCGGGTGTCGTG
>CAZPZE010000406.1:0-31438 GCA_964590625.1 uncultured Solibacteraceae bacterium | reverse complement strand
CTATGGGGCGTCACTGACGCTGACGCTGCCCCAGCGCAGCAGCAGCGCGCGGGCGCAACTGGTACAGACCGAAGTGCAAAAGGCGCGCGATCAGTATACGGAGCGGCAGGTGCAGGAGGAGATCACCGAGCAGGTGCGGATTGCGCTGAATTCGATCGATCTGGCGAGCGCGACGGTGGAGGCGGCGATCACGGCGCGGGATCTGGCACAGAAGAATGTGGATGCGGAGCAGCAGAAGTATGAGTTGGGAACGATCACGGCGTTCGAGCTGCTGGATTCGCAATCGCAGCTGGCGGGTTCGGAGAGCGCGCTGCTGAGCGCGCATGTAGGGTATCAGCAGGCGTGGATCGCATATCAGCGGGCGACGTGGACGCTGCTGGATGGGCTCGGGATGGTGCTTGAGACGCCGACGATTCGGTGATCGCGCTGCTGCCGCTGCGAGTCGGCTCTCTCCGCGGCATCACTCACCCGCTAACGAGAGAACGCGGGATTCAAGCGCGGGCGCGATGAAGAAACGGGCCTTGTCGCAAAGCGCAGTCATTTCCGGTTTCAGGGCGGAAATCTCGCCGCGGCTCTTCGCCCGCAGCAGAACGCCGAGTACTCCGGTTACGGCGAGACCGGCTCTCGTTGCGGTTTGACGGCCTTCCTGCTCATCGATCAACACGATGCCGGCCTTGCGTTCGACTGCCAGGACGATCGCTTCCGCTTCTCCCCTGTGCAGCGACGACAGGAGAATTGTCAGCAAGCCGGAGGGAGGCACCGGTGCGAGTCTGATCCATTGCTCAGCAAGCGCCGATTCAATTGCGCCGCGCGCCGAGGCATCGGGATTGGCCGCCAGTTCCTGCGCGACGGCGGCGGGTATCCATAGCTCGCCGAATTGCGACCTGAGCAGGCTGAGGCGACCGATGATCGCGAGATTTGAAATTGGTGAGGTGTTACTGACCGCGAGCATAGTCGAGGTCGAGTTTCACATCCTCATCGCCGTAGTGGCGCGGAATCCCGCGGCTGGCAACCAGATCGCCGAAGCTGTATCGGGATAACCCAGCCAGCTCACAGGCTTTGCCGAACGAAAGTATGCCCTGCGAATACAGAGCAACTGCCAATTCGCGGCGGAGACGAGGCTCCAGCTCCGGCGCCGGAAGCTTGAGGCTGCTTGCCACCGAATCGGGAATTTCGAGATGCAATGTCACATTTCACCGGCTGCTTCGATTTTACGGCAGGCGGACGACCCTCTGTTCCGCTACTTAATCGGGTAGCCCTGCCAGATGTATTCGAGGGCTTCGGGCAGTGTTTGGGCTTTCACTGCGCCGTCGGTGTGTCCGGCATTTACGGCGAATACGAACTGGTAGTGGTAGCCCTTCTCGGCGAGGACTTTCGCCATGTGCTCGTTGGCGAGGACCCAGTCGTGGTAGTTATCGCGATTCATGTAATTGTCGCGGTCGCCGACTTCCATCCAGAGGCGAATCGGCCTGGCCGGGTTTTCGGGGATGAGGTGATCGTGGAATTCCCAGGCGCCGTGCGGGGTTTCGGGATTGTAGGGTGACTGCTGATTCACATAGGTGCCGGAGTAGGTCAGCACGCGGTGGTAGAGGTCATTGTGATACCAGGCCATTTCGAGGGCGGCTGATCCGCCCGAACTGCCGCCCATGGTCGCGCGGGCGTCCGGGTCTTTCGTCAGCTTCACATTGGCTTCTTTCTCGACGAGAGGCAGCACTTCTTTTTCGACGAACTCCGCGTAGAGGCCGGACATGGTGTCGTATTCGAGACCGCGTTCACTGCCCTGCGCATCGCTGCCACCGTTCTGGATCGAGATGCCGATCATGACGGGAATTTTCTTCTCCGCGATCAGGTTATCGAGCGCGGTGAAGAGGCCCATGTCGACGCCGTCCGCGCCCACGATGAACGGAGCGGCCGTGCCCGGAACGTACTGCTTCGGAATGTAGACGCCGACTTTGCGGGTCCAGGGCTGCGGGTGCGTCTGGATGATGCGCGGCTGGGTGGGATCAGTGGGTTGCTGCGCGGGCGCTTCGCCTGGAGCCGGGCCGCGCGCGATACCGGGATAGATCTTGCTGTCCACGGATTCCATGGGGAAGATGATGATTTTTCCGTGGGGGACGCCGGGCTGCGCCGTCATTTCGGGAGCGGCCGGAATATGGGTGGGGCCGATGATGAAGTTGCCGTCCGCTTTCGGCGAGGGCACCTGGCCATCGGGGAGTTCCGTCGCTTTGACGTAGCCTTCGGTGTGCGGGTCGCGCGTGGGCGCGGGCATCCGTCCGCGGCCACCGGAGAAGCCTCGGCCGAAGCCGCCACGGCCGGAGACTCCGGCGGGACCGGTGGGCGCGGGGGTTTGCGAGAGAGCGTAGATACCGGCGGCGATACCGATCAGGATTGCGGCTGTGGATGGACGGAACATGCGGGCTCCTTAATCACGGAATCATATCATTGGCTGGGCCGATTTTTGCGCAAACCAGTGGAGGGTGGCATCGGCGATTTTTTCGCTGGCGTGACCGTCGCCGTAAGGGTTGTGGATGCGGGACATGGATTCACGCAGCGCGGGGTCGTCGAGCAGGCGGGCGACTTCGGTGACGATGCGATCCGTGTCTGTGCCGGCGAGGCGGACGGTGCCGGCTTCCACGGCTTCGGGGCGCTCGGTTTTTTCGCGCATTACAACGACCGGTTTACCGAGTGACGGTCCTTCTTCCTGAATGCCGCCGGAGTCGGTGAGGAGGATGGTGGCGCGCCGCATGAGATCGACGAATGGGACGTAAGTCAGGGGGTCTATCAGATGGATGGTGGGGACGTTTTCGAGATGGCGGTGGACAGGGTCGCGGACGTTGGGGTTGCGATGGACGGGGTAGACGATCTCGGCGTCCGGGCGGTCCGCGAGCTTTCGCAGGGCGCGGCAGATGTTTTCGAAACCTTCGCCGAAGCTTTCGCGGCGATGGGCGGTGACGACGATGAGGTGCCTGTCGGGATTCAGGAAGCTGTAGCCGGAGCCGGTGAGTTCGCCTGAGGCCAGTTTTCCGGCGATCATGAGGACGGCGTCGATTCCGGAATTGCCGGTCACGTGAACGGTGGTGGGGTCGACGCCTTCCGCCAGCAGGTTGCGGCGCGCTCCTTCGGTGGAAGCGAAGTGGAGGGCGGCGAGGTGGCCAGTGAGAACGCGATTCAGCTCTTCGGGGAAGGGCTGCTTCAGGTCACCTGTGCGGAGGCCGGCTTCGATGTGGCCGACGGGAACGCCGGCGTAGAAAGCAGCGATGGCGCCGTAGAGAGTGGTGCTGGTGTCGCCCTGGACGTAGACAATATCGGGGCGGGCGGCGGCTAGCACGGGTTCCATGCCGGCGAGAATGCGCGCGGCGGATGCGGTGAGCGACTGGCCGGGCGTCATGACGTTCAGGTCGTAATCGGGGACGATGCCGAAGACGGCGAGGGTTTGATCCAGCATTTCGCGATGCTGGCCGGTGACGGCGACCTGGACGTGGAAGTCCGCCGGCCGGGATCGCATGTGAAAGATGACAGGAGAGAGCTTGACGGCTTCCGGCCGGGTGCCGAAAACGAACAGGGCTTTCACAGTCTCGTTAGCGATGGCGGAAAGTGATGCGGCCCTTGGTGAGGTCGTAGGGGGAGAGTTCGAGGGTGACTTTATCGCCGGCGAGGACGCGGATGCGATTGCGGCGCAGGCGGCCGGCGAGGTGGGCGAGCACCAGACGGTCATGATCGAGCTGAACGGAGAATTTCCCGCTGGGGAATTTCTCGACCACGGTGCCCTGTACTTCGATGCTGTCTTCTTTACTCATCTGAGATTTACTTTATCGTTACCTTTATCGCAGCGGAGCCGGCCGTGCAGCCTGGTCAGGTCGGGCCGGCTCCGCTCGGGCAGTTAGCCGGCGATGGTTTGGACGTTGGAGGCCTGGAGACCTTTGGGTCCGCGGGTCACCTCAAACTCGACTCGAGCGCCTTCGTCGAGCGAACGATAGCCGGTAGCTTCAATCGCTGAGAAATGGACGAAGACGTCCTCGCCCGATTCACGCTGAATGAAGCCAAAACCTTTGGCTGCATTGAACCACTTCACTGTACCTTTTTCTTTCATTACCGAAACCTCTTTGAAAAGATCACAACTGGCCCGCTTTCGATTTTGTCCCCGCATAAAAAACGGGGCTGCCGCAGTTCTTACCGCGCAGCCCCGAGATCAATGCGATGAAGGACAAGCACCAAAGAAACGACCAGCTATGCAAAACAGTATACCCTACATGGAGTTGCGGAGAAGGGGTTTGGCGAGAAAAGAGGAGCGATTTGTTAGATGGCTAACTTTCCGGGCGGGCGGGGGCTTCAGCGAGGCGTGGGGGTCTGGTATTTTGCCTGATCGTGATTTGGGTGGCGGTGGCGGGTCTGTGCGGGGCCGGGGGGCCCCGCGCGGGTCAGGGACCCGCCGTCCAATGCGGGATTAGACTGGGCTGTTGGTGCAGATATCGCCGTACGATCTTTCGCAGAATCCGCTGAATCAGATTGAGTGGGCGTTTGGGGCGACGGAGGTCGTTCATATCGTGTCCATGGCCGTGTCGGTGGGGACGATTGCGATGGTGGATTTCGCGATGCTGGGTGTGGGGCTGCGGGGGCAGAGTCCGGAGAAGCTGCGGCGGGGGACTGAGATACTGACCGGCGCGGGGCTGATGATCGTCATCAGTTCGGGGATGGCGCTGTTCAGCACCGATCCTCTTCGCTATTACTACAGTCCGGATTTCCGGCTGAAGATGGCGCTGCTGCTCGTGGGGTGCGTCTACAACTACACGATCCACCGGCGGGTGGCGTCGAAGCTGGTGGGCGCGTTTTCGCTCGCGCTCTGGATCGGCGTTGTGTTCTGCGGGTTATTTTTCGGATTCACGGCGGGCGGGTACTGAGATGAGCGTCGCGGAGATCAGCCATGCAATTCAGAGCTCGGCGCTCTTCACGGCGATCCGGCAATCGGAGTTGTTTTATCCGACGGTGATGGCGACGCACCTGACGTGCATCGCGATCTTCGGCGGGATGATTCTGATGACGAATCTGCGGCTGATGGGGCTCGCGCTGACTTCGACGCCGCTTGCGAGCGTGATCGATTCCACGCGCCACTGGAAGCGCGGCGGGTTCGTGCTGATGGTGAGCTGCGGGATTCTGCTGGCGGGATCGCGCCTCGATACGTATTATGCGAATCCGTTTTTCCTGCTCAAACTCACGCTCCTGACGGTGATCGGAATCCACGGGCTGGTGTTCCGGCGCAGCGTTTATTACGGCGCGGCGGAGATCGATCGTCTGCCGAAGCTGCCGCTGCGCGCGAAGCTGGCGGGCGGGCTCTCGCTCGCGCTGTGGCTGGGCGTGGTGACGTGCGGGCGGTGGATTGCCTACTACGATGCGCCGGAGAAGACTTCAGCCTTTAATACAGACTGCGGTCACGAAGCGGTCGTCGGCGCTCGGAATTTCGGTCACGATGCGAAGGCCGGCGTGTTCCGTCAGTAGCCAGCGGAACGCTTCGCGCGTGAAGAGATAGCGGAAGTTGAGCAGAATGCGCTCGCCGCGGGCCAGCGGAATTTCGCGTCCGAAAACGCGGAGCGTAAGATCGCGGGCGGCCTGGAAGCGGCGGGTGATGATGTGGAGGCCGTCGAGGCGATCGTCCGCGCTGGCGTTGAAGACGAGTTCGCCGTCTTCCGGCGTGACACCGGCCACCGCGAGCGGGGCGAAGACGAAGCGCTTCTGTTCGTCGCTGGGTTCGATGTCGCCGGCGTGGATGTTGGCGTCTAGGATCAGGATGTCACCCTTGTGGATGCAGGCGGCGACGTGCTTGATCTGATCGAGCGGATCGAAACCGCCGAGCGTGTTGCCGACCATGAGGAAGAGGCGCGGCGCTTCACTGACGTCTGCCGCGAGCAGCAGGTGCATGGGGCTCGAAATATCGGCCTTGATGCCGTGGACTTCGCAGTCTTCATCTTCGGCGCCCGCGCAGGCGATTTCGAGAAGCGACTGGCTGGAATCGACGGGGAAATATCTGGCTTCGCGGCCGGCGAGCTTGAGTGATTTGAGGACTTCGCGGTCACGCAGGCCTTCGCCCGCGCCGAAGCTGATGATGGGGACGGCGCCGGGGAATCCCTGAGTGAGGCCAGCGGCGCGAGAGGCGAGGCCTTCCCAGGTTTGGCGCAACACTTCATTGGAACGGGCGGAGAGAGCGCGCCAGGCTTCGACGGAGAGCGGATTCCAGTAGAAGAACTTTTCGGGGAGGTCGCGAGCTTCGATGGATTCGAGCAGTTCCGCGGCGATTTCGGCTTCCGTCAGCAACACTTCAATATTCATGTGTCGGCACTCAGCTTAACAAAGAGGCAGCAACAACAAAACAGCGCGGCTTTTGGGCCGCGCTGCGAGGGAAAACTGAAGTCAAGGCTGTTTATTTCTGGACGTCGCCCAGAGCGACTTTGACGCGCTTGTGCAGACGGCTCTTGTAGCGGGCCGCAGCACCATCCTTGATCTGACCCTTGCGGGCAGCGCGGTCGATCTGCGAGAACGTCGTGGACATGAGGGTCTTCAGATCGCCGTGATCCTTCGCGGCGAGAGCGCGGCGGAGGGCACGGATCTGATTGCGCAGCCGGGTGCGCGCGAAACGATTAAATGCGGTGCGCCGCTCGGTCTCACGAACCCGCTTCAGCGCCTGAACTCGATTTGCCATCTACTTCCTGTAACCCCTTGATTGAACTCGATCTTTCAGAATACCACAACCCCTATTCGGCCGTCTTGGTTGCGTGCTCGAACAGGTAATGCAGGGTTTTTTCGGTCTGGATATGGGACGCGAGCCGGCCGAGCTCCCCATTTTCCGTCATCTTGCGGCGCAGGACGGCCACCGGTTGGCGCTGCTCACGGGCGATGCGGTCGAGCTCGCGGTCGACTTCGTCATTGGTGGCGTTGATCGATTCCCGTTCGGCAACCTTGCCGAGGATGAGCGATGCTTTGACTTCGCGCAGGGCGGCGTCCTTCTGGGCGGTCTTCACTTTTTCCCAGTCGAGCTTGAAGGATTTGGGATCGACGCCCTCGGCCTGGAGCATACGGAGGCGCTGCTCGACGCGGCTTTCGATCTGGCGATCGACGAAGACTTCGGGAACCGGAAATTCGTTGGTATCGACCAGCTTGTCGACGATTTTGTCGCGCGCTTCGCGTTCGGCTTCCATCTGGCGCTGGGCGAGGAGGGACTTGCGGACCGCTTCCTTCACCTCATCAAGCGTGCGGAAATCGCCGAGATCCTGGGCGAATTCGTCGTTGAGCTCGGGGAGTTCCTTACGGCGAAGGCCTTTGACGACGACGCGGAAGCGCACGGTTTTGCCGGCGAGGGTTTCGCGGCCGTAGTCTTCGGGATAGGTGACGTCGAATTCCTTTTCATCACCGGGCGAGGCGCCGGTCAGGTTTTCGGTGAAACCGGCGAGGGTTTCGGGGCCGCCGATCAGAACCTGGACTTCGTCGGAATTGATGGGCTCATCGGCGCCGGAAAGACTTTCGAGTGAAACAACGGCGTAGTCGCCATCGGCGAGCGGCCGCGGATCGACGTTGGCGTAGGTGGCCTTGGTTTCGCGGATTTCGTCGATGCGCTTGTTCACATCCTCGTCGGTCACGACGGGCTCTTTGTAGACCACTTCGACGCCGTTGTAGTTCTCGATATCGAACTGCGGGAAGACTTCGAACTGGGCCTTGAAGTGAATGTCCTGGCCATCGTGGAAGTGGAGATCGACCACGTTGGGGCGGCTCACGGCGCGCAGTTGTTCGGCGGCGATGCGGTCATCAACCGCTTTGGGGACCAGGTTTTCGACCACCTTCTGCCGGATGTCGCTTTCGTAATACTTGCGGATCATCGACATAGGCGCTTTGCCGGCGCGAAATCCCTTGAGATGGACGCGCTGGCGGACCTGTTCGGCGACCTTTTCGGTCTCCTGCGCCACCTCGCTCGCGGGGATGGAAATTTCCAGCTCGTGCTTACAGCCTTCCAGCAATGCCAAGTCGGGTTTACCTCGGGAAAGAAAGAATTTGCTCCGGCGGTGCCAGGCCGGAACTACCAGAATATCAGGCCCGCCAGGCGGGTGCCCCCGCGGCAGTGCTTCAGTGCGGGAGAGCCTGGTCGAGAGTGCGGGCGAGATCGTCGTAAACGATCGTCTCCGAGAACGTCTTGCCGGCGACGACGATGGTGGGCAGCTTGCTGACGCCGCGCACCATGCCGGCCTGGACGTCGGAGTCGACGAGTGAGCCGAGGCGAGTATCGGTGGTGGCGGCGATGATGCCCTGTTCGCTGAGCTTGTAGCGGTCGGCGAACTGGATGAGCCAGGGCTTCAGGGAGTCGGGCGTGATGTGCTGCTGTTCGGAGAGCAACTCGCGCCGGAAGACGACGCCGGCGCGCGGATTCTGCTCCCAGACCCAGCGCGCGGCCATGGCGGCCTGGCGCGCCCAGTTGTGGCGCGGGAGGGGGAAATCGCGATGGACGAAGGCAACGTCTTTGCCGTACTTCGGCAGCAGCTTTTCGTCGAGCATGGTACGGAAGGTCTGGCAATAGTCGCACTGGAGGTCGCTGAAGATCACGACTTTGACGGCGGAGTCGGGATTGCCTTCGACGATATTCGGAGCGGCAGCAACGGCGGCTGTCACAAAGACGAGAGCCGCCGCTGTGAGGATGCGAGTTGCCGGGGACATCCGCATGAGACTACGGAATCTGTGCCGCCTGCTGGAGGCGGAAGGTCAGACGGGTTTCCGAGGGGATGACGACCTTCTGGCCCTTGGTCGCGACCGCTGCGCCGGTTCCGACGGCCGCGCCGGAGATCGTGCCGATCGCCGCGCCTTTGCCACCACCGGCGATCCCGCCGATAATGGCGCCCAGGATCGCGCCGCCACCCGCGAGCTTGGCCGTTTTGGAGCCCTGCGATCCGCCTTCGGTGCGGACGTCATTACTGGTCAGATCCATCCACTGCCCGTTGACACTCATCGAGACGAGCGCGAGGGTCTGCACAGTTTTGCCGGAGATTTTGCCGGCGTCCTGATCGTCGACGAGCTTCGTCATGACGTCGGCGCCGCGCGGCACGATGGTTCGGTCATCGATGACGATGGGCTCATCGAGGCTTGCCATGTAGGTTTGGCCGAGGCGGCTGGTGTCCGAGTCGACGGAATCGACCATCCGGATGATGATGTCTGTGTCAGCGGGAATCGTGAAGCCATGCGGAGCCGACACGTATGCTGTACGGCCAGGCGGAGGCGGAGTGGGCGCCGACATCGGCGCAGGCGGAGCGGATGGGCTCGGCGGAGCCGCGGGAGATGGCGGAACGGCGGAGTAGCGATCCGGCTGCTGCGGAGCGGCGGAGTAGCGATCCGGCTGCGGCGGAACGGCGGAGTAGCGATCCGGCTGCTGCGGCGGCGCGGGGGGCGCTTCAGGAGGCGCGTCGAATGTGAGCGACTGGATCAGGCCGATATCGTAGGAGCGGATCTGGCCGTTCACTTCCATTTTGACTTCGCGGGCGCTGCCGCCCAGAAAAGTTCCGTGCACGGTTTGTCCGTCACGGAGATAGAGATTGTCGGCCGACGCGATGGATACCGCGGAGCAGGCCAGGAAAGCACTCATCACGAAACGATAGGGGAAACGCTGCATAAATTGGGTTGTTCCTGTGACTCTGTTCACTTATCTATTCTAAAGGCTCGGACGAGCAGGAGTGCGCGGTGGTTTCAGTCCGGGCGGAAGATAATGGCGGCTGGCGATTGGCCCGGTGAAGAAAAGCGGCGCGATTCGGCAGACGGTAATCTTGATAGGAATGGAGCTGACGCCGCTTCGGGTTTTCATGACGGTGGCTAACGAGCGGAGTTTCTCGCGCGCGGCGGAGAAACTGGGACGCACGCAGCCCGCGGTGTCGCTGGCGCTGCAGCGGCTCGAGAGTGAGCTGGGTGAAAAACTATTCGACCGTTCGGCGCGCGATGTGGTGCTGACCGATGCCGGGCGCACGGTGCTCGAGTACGCGCGGCGTTTTCAGAATCTGGAAGCGGAGTTGGGGAACGCGATCGCGGAACTGCGCGATCATTCGGCAGGATGCCTGGCGATCGGCGCGAACGAATCGACCAGCCTCTATCTGCTGAAGCATCTGGAGAAATACCGGCGGCTCTATCCGAAGATCCGGGTGCAGGTGCGGCGCGGTTTTTCGAGCCGCATTCCGGGCGACATCGCTGACGGGAATCTCGAGCTCGGCGTGATCAGTTATCAGCCGCGCGATGAGCGCCTGGTTTCGACGATGATCTACACGGATTCACTGGCGTTCGTGGTGTCGCCGAAGCATCGCCTGGCGGGCCGGCGGGATGTGCCGATCGCGGAACTGGGCGAGGAAATTTTCGTTGCGCACAACGTGCTCTCGCCGTATCGCGAGATTGTGCTGCGCAGCTTCCATGAGCGCGGAGTGCGGCTCAATATGGAAGTCGAGATGCCGACGGTGGAGACGATCCGCTGGATGGTGGAAAGAAACGTCGGCGTCGCGTTTCTGCCGCGCATGTGCGTGGAGCAGGAGATTTCAGAGGGGAGACTGGTGTCCGTACGGGTGCCGGAGATTGAGGTGGAGCGAAAGATCTATCTGGTGCAGCCCGCGCGGCGCGCCGTGAGTTACGCGGCAGAAGCGTTTCTGCGACTGGTGCTCGAATAGATGGGGCGCTGGCTGCGGATTCTGATCGGCCTCGTGGTGGCGGCGGGCGTGATCTACGGGCTGGACGATCTTTCGGGGCGATTCGGAATTCCGTCGCGTCCGCGGTATTCGACTGTGACGATTCGCCGGTATTACTTCATCAACGAGAAGTACAACAAGTTCAGCTACGAGCCGCTGCCGCTGCTCGACGTGCAGTGTTCGAATACACTGATGCCGCATTGGGGCGCGAACCCGTGCTGGTGGGTGCAGAGACACAGGGTTGTCACGATCGAAGTGAACTAGCCGGACTGCGCGAGCGCCCGATGCGGGTGCGCGAAATGACGCGGTGAATCCGCGCAGGCAGCTCTCGCAGCAGGGCGGAATCCAGACAGGTAAAGCGATTTCGGCAGGCCGGCCTTTGGTGGCCGGGATGCGGTTCTGCAGTGCGGTATGGCCTTGCCGAAGAACATCCTGTTCCCTGTCGATTTTTCGGAGCGGAGCCGCCAGCTATGGCCGGCGGTGAAGCGCATGGCCCAGGAACTGGGAGCGCCGGTCACCCTGCTGCACGTGATCGATACGGCCCGTCTGGCGCCGACGGAGCTCGAAGGGGAGCAGGAGAGCATCCGGAATCGAATCCATGAGAAGCTGCATCGATTTCCGGATGCGGAGCCGCGGGTTTCCTCCCTCACCCGCGAGGTAAGGGAGGGAGCTCCGGCTGAGTGCATTGTGCAGTACGCCGCTGGCCTCGATGCGCCATTGATCATGATGGCGACGCGGGGACACACGCGATTTCGCCAGTTGCTGCTGGGGTCCGTCACGGCGGCGGTACTGCACGATGCGGCCTGTCCGGTGTGGACAGAAGCGCACACGGAAAATCTGACATTTCCGCAGGACGGCTACCGGTCCGTGCTGTGCGCGGTCGATATGGGCGCGCAGACGACGCGGCTGCTGAAGGCCGCCGATGAATTCAGCCGGCAATTCGGCGCATCGCTTGCGGCCGTCCATTCCATTCCGCGAGGCGATGCGCGGTTCGCGAATGCTTTATCGGACCGCGCGCATTCGCTCCTTGTCTACAACGCGCGCGAAGAATTTGCGGCGTGTTGCGGCAAGGCTCATATCGAGCCTCCGCTCGAGATTGTGGAGGACGGGAGCGTTGTGGAAGGAGTGGTCAGCGCCGCCGAAAGGCAGCAGGCCGATTTGCTGGTGATTGGCAGAGGCGTGATTCAGGGGACTCTGGGGCGCCTGCGGAGTTGTGCTCACGACCTGATACGCCGCTCGCCGTGTCCGGTTCTGAGCATATGACGAAGCGGGCTGGGGAAGCCGCGCTGCTGGCGATGACAGCGCTCGCGTTTTATCTGTGCTGGCTGATCGCCCGCCCTTTTCTGCCGGCGATCACCTGGGCGCTGGCGCTGGCCGTGGTTGCTTATCCACTGCAACGCCGGCTGGAGCGCCACATGCCGCCGGGGCTGGCGGCGTTCCTTTCGGTGGTTTTGATCGCCGTCATTCTGCTGGTGCCGGGGTTCTCGCTCGTGCAGCAGATCATCAGCGAGGCGAGCGACCGGCTGCGGGCACTGGCGCAGGATCTGAATCTGCTTCAGGTGCGTGAGGCGGCCGGCAGGTATTCGTTCACTCGCGGATTGATGGGCTGGCTGGAGAGCAATCTGGATATCGATGAGCAGGTCCGCAAGCTCGCCGGAGCATTCGCGGCGCAGCTGCCGGCGGCATTGCGAGGCTCGATTCACTTCGTGACGCAGTTCGCGATCATGCTCGTGATGCTCTTCTACTTCCTGCGCGATCACGAGGCGGTGGTGAGCTATCTGCGACGCCTGATACCGCTCTCAACAACGGAAACCGCGGAGATCTTCCGGCGGCTTTCGGAAACCATTCAGGCCACGCTGTACGGAAGTCTGGTGGTGAAGCTTGTACAGGGGCTGCTGGGCGGGCTGATGTTCTGGGCGCTCGGACTGCCTGCCGCGGCGCTTGCCGGCGCAGCTATGGCTGTTCTCGCGATGATTCCGGTGGTGGGTACGTCACTCGTGTGGGGGCCCGCTGCCGTTGTTCTGTTCATAGAGGGGAGCTGGATCAAAGCCGTCATCCTGCTGGCGTGGGGAGGGCTCGTCGTGAGCCTGATCGATAACGTTCTGTATCCGCTGGTGATTGCCGGCGAGCTTCGGCTGCACACGCTCGCGGTGTTCGTGGCGGTGCTCGGCGGGCTGGGGGCGTTCGGCATTGCAGGCGCGGTGCTGGGTCCCGTCATTCTGGCGGCAACGACAGCGCTGCTCGATGTCTGGCATTTGCGAGCAGTCAATGGGCAGTTGAAGGCAACGGAGGGCCACGCGCCAACTCCATGAACTGGGAGCAACTGGAGGCGGGTTCCGTTGTTCAGCAGCTCGAATCCGACGCAGCGGCCGGACTCAGCACGGACGAAGCTGCGCGGCGTCTCGAGCGGTATGGTCCGAATGAATTGAACGGATCCGGCGGCAAGGGTCCGCTGCGGATTTTCTGGGAACAGCTCACAGCGCTGATGATGGTCATCCTCATCTGCGCGGCCGCCATTTCGGCATTGCTGGGGGATTACGGTGATTCGATCGCGATCGGGGCGATCGTCCTTCTCAATGCCGTGCTCGGGTTCAGCCAGGAGTATCGGGCGGAGAAAGCGATCTCCAGCCTGAAGCGTCTCTCCACGCCGGTGGCAAGAGTTCGGCGGGACGGGGTGGTACAGGACATTCCGTCTACGTCGCTGGTTCCCGGTGACGTGCTGCTGCTGGAGGAGGGAAGTTTCGTTCCGGCGGATTGCCGGCTTCTGAAGAGCAACATCCTGCAAACGCATGAAGCGATGCTGACCGGAGAATCGGAGCCGGTTCTGAAGCATGCGGAGGCGCTGGAGCAGCCTGATCTGCCGCTGGCGGACCGGCGCAACATGGCATATCAGGGAACGTTCGTGACGTCCGGCAACGGTGAGGCGATGGTCACGGAGACCGGGATGCAGACGGAACTGGGACGCATCGCGGCGCTCATTCGGAAAGCTCCGCAGGATTCAACTCCGCTGCAGCAGCGTCTCGATCAGGTGGGGCGGCGGCTGGCCGCGCTGGCGCTGCTTCTCTGTTGCGTGATCTTCCTCGCAGGAGTGCTGCGGCATGAAGAGATGAAGCTGCTGTTCCTGACGGCGGTGAGCATCGGGGTGGCGGCGGTGCCGGAGGGGCTTCCCGCCATCGTGACGATCGCCCTGACGCTCGGGGCGCAGAGAATGCTGCGGCGGCAGGCGCTGATTCGAAGGCTTCCGGCGGTGGAAACGCTCGGGTCCGTGACGGTGATTTGTTCGGATAAGACAGGGACGCTGACGGAGAACCGGATGACGGCGACGGTTCTGCAGACTGCGGATGAGCGGCTGGAGATCGAGTCGCGGGAACGCGGAAGCGAGCCGGGGGAATTTCGGCTGTTGCTGGCGGGAGCGGCGCTGTGCAACAACGCGCGGCTGATCAACGGCGGGGCAACGCTGAGTGGCGATCCGACCGAGATTGCGTTGCTGGAGGCCGCGGCTCGCTTTGGGCTCAGCCGGGCAGAGTTCGAGCAGGCGCTGCCGCGCATCAGCGAGGTTCCGTTCACGCCCGAACGCAAAAGGATGACGACGATTCACGCGGTGACCGGGGACGCGGCTCCGTTGCTCCAGCAGGAAAGTCTGCCCGGATGCGTCACTTTCACGAAAGGTGCGACGGAGGGCTTGCTGGGGCTCGCGAGGTTTGTGTGGACAGGCGGCCGCATCGAGCCGGTGGACGAGAATCATCTGGCGGGTCTGCGGGAGGCCAATGAGCGTCTGGCGCAGAATGGCATGCGGGTGATGGGGGTGGCGTTTCGCTTCCTCGATGAACCGCCGCTGGAGCCGGATGCTGCGATCGAGAACGGCCTGGTCTTTGCGGGCATGATTGGGATCATTGATCCGCCGCGCGTGGAAGCAGCGGCCGCTGTTGCGAAATGCAGAATGGCGGGGATTCGCCCGGTCATGATCACCGGCGATCATCCGCTGACGGCGAAGTATGTGGCGTCGAGTGTGGGGATCGGGGATGCGCCGACGGTCGTTACGGGGCCGGAGCTCGACGGGCTCTCGCAGGAAGAACTGAGACGTGTGACGGCGTCGACGGCGGTCTATGCGCGGGTTTCGCCGGAGCATAAGCTGCGGATCGTCGAAAGCCTGCAGCAGCAGGGGCAGATCGTTGCAATGACGGGCGATGGCGTGAACGATGCGCCGGCGCTGAAGCAGGCGAGCATCGGGGTGGCGATGGGGATTACCGGAACCGACGTCGCGAAAGACGCGGCGGACATGGTCCTGCTCGACGATAACTTCGCCACCATCGTGGCCGCGGTCGAGGAAGGGCGGATCATTTACGACAACATCCGGAAATTTATCCGCTATATTCTGGCGACGAATCTGGGCGAGATTCTCGTGATGCTGGCGGCTCCGATTCTCGGGATGCCGCTGCCCTTGACGCCGCTGCAGATTCTCTGGATGAATCTGGTCACCGATGGGCTGCCGGCGCTGGCGCTGAGCGTGGAGCCGGCGGAATCCGGCGTGATGCGGCGGCGGCCGATCGACCCGGCAGAGACGCTGTTCAGCAGGGGTTTGGGGCGGCACGTGGTTTGGGTCGGGGGGGTGATGGCGCTGCTTTCGGTGGGGATGGCGTTCGGGTACTGGCGCGCGGGCAATCCGGACTGGCAGACTTTTCTGTTCACGGTGCTGACGCTCTCGCAGATGGCGCACGTGATGGGAATCCGGTCTGAGAATGAATCATTACTGCAAATCGGGCTTCTTTCGAACAAGCGGCTTCTGGGGGCGGTGATGCTGACGATTGTTCTGCAGATCGCGCTGGTTTATGTTCCGGTTCTGCAGGGTGTTTTCCATACGCATGCGCTTCAGCCCGGCGCGCTGGGACTGGCGTTCCTGGGGAGCTCGGTTGTTCTGCTGTTGGTGGAAACGGAGAAGCGCGTGTCGCGCCGCCGGCGGAAGTAACCGGACACGCGACTTCAGTAGCGAGGAGTGCCGGTCAACGCGACTGAAATGTCGCGTGTCCGGTTGTGGCCTGGAGACTACGTCAATCGCCTAAGAAGCGGCCGAAGGAGCGCAGGCCGGTGACGTTGTCGCAGATCGCTTTGATGCCGGCAGTGATGGGGATGGCGAGCACGAGGCCCGCAGCGTCCCAGAGGAAGCCCCAGAACATCAGCGAGAACGTGACGACGAGGGGGTTGAGGTGCACGCGGGCGCCGACCAGCTTGGGATAGAAAACGTTCATCGCGGTGAGGTGCAGCAGGATCACGACGAGGAACGAGAAGAAGATGACCGTGCTGTTGGTTTCGACGGCGAGCGTGGCGAGGAGCGGCGGAATCATGCCGAGCGGCAGGCCGATATAGGGCATCAGACTCAGGAAGCCGCTGAGCGTTCCGGCCAGGAACGGAAACGGCACGTGCAGGAGCGCGAAGAGCACAGAGCTGAGCGCGGCGAGCAGCATCCCGATGATGAAGTTCCCCACCACGAACGCGCGCGCCATCACCGAGACGCCGGTGACGCTGCGGGCGACGATGAGCCGGTCCGGGCCTTCGAAGAAGCGCAGAAAGCTTTTGTAGATGTGATCGCGCCAGCTCAGCATGAAATAGACGAGGAACGGCACGAACGAGGACATCAGCACGACCTGGTAGAGCGTGCCGAGGCGCGCCACGACCCAGTCGGCGACGGGATTGCGATCTTCGTGAATGCGGACTTCCTGAATCGCGCCGGGCTCGGGCGTGGGAACCGGCGGCGGGGGCGTGGCTTTGCGGCGGTTCTTTGAGGTTGGGCGGGCGACTGGTGCGCCGGTTGCGCCGGTGGCGCCGGAGGCTCCCACGGGGCGTGGGGCGGTGCCGAGAATCTGCGAGACGGAATCACCGAAGTGCTGGATGGCCGTGCTGGTGCCTTCGAACGTGCTCGTGAGATTGCGGCGCAGTTCGGGAGCGTCTTTCGCGATGCCGGAAAGCTGGGTCCAGATCGCCATGCCGGTGAAGTAGATGGTTGTGGCGGCAATCATGCAGACCACGAGCGCGGCGAGCGAGCGGGGGAGACGAAAGCGCGTGAGGAGTCCGACGATCGGTTCGAGAAGAAACGCAATGATGACGGCGGCCAGGGCAGTGATGAAGACGGGGCGGGCCCAATAGAGGATCGCGACGATCACACCGGCGGCGATGATGGAAAGGGCGTAGTTGTGGACGCTGTGCGGTTCGCGTCCCGAGGCGGCTACGTTGCGGAGACTAATCCCCATTTCCCTTGACTTCAGTGTAGTGGGTTCTTTCGTACCACGCCTGCCAAAAAGTACAAACTACAATCGAAGACATGGAAATGGCGGGGCGGGTGCTGGCGCTCGATCTCGGGAAGAAGCGCATCGGGCTCGCGATCAGCGACGCGCTCGGGATCACGGCGCAGGGGCTCGAAACACTGGAACGGCGCGGCCGGCGCGAAGATATTGAAGATCTGCGGCGGCTGGCGAACGAGCGGGGTGTGACGAAGATCCTGCTGGGGGATCCGCTGCACATGAGCGGCGAAACCAGCCGGCAGAGTGAATATACGCGCGAATTCGCCATGGAACTGGGGCGGAAGACCGGCCTCCCCGTGGAGTTTCGCGACGAGCGCTGGACGAGCCGGGAGGCGGAGCGTACGCTGCGCGGATCGGGCGTGGCGCAGGGAAGCCGCAAAGCGACGATCGATAAGCTCTCGGCCGTGATCCTGCTGCAGGATTATCTTGACTCCGTTCGCATGGGGCATCCACAGGAATGAAAAAAGTTCTGGCGTTGTTCGCGATTGTGGCGATTGCCGTGGTTGGGTATGTGAGCTGGCAATTGCGGCAGCCTTATAAGGGATTCGGGGCGCCGGTCATGATCGAGTTTCCGCACGGCACGACGACCAGCCAGATGGCGGCCATGCTGGCGGGAGATGGCGTGATCCGGTCCCCCTGGCTTTTTCTGGCGGCGCGGGCGTTCCGGCGCGGCGCGCATCTGCAGGCGGGTGAATACCAATTCACGAAAGACGCCTCGCCTCTCGAAATCTATAACCGAATCGCCCGCGGAGACATCTATTACATGGAGCTCGTGATTCCGGAAGGTTTCAATATGTTCGAGGTGGCGAATGCGGTGGCGAAGCTGGGGACGATGCCGGCCGATACGTTTCTGGCGGCGGCGCGCGATCCATCGCTGATCCGGGATCTGGATCCGAATGCGCCGACGCTCGAAGGTTATCTGTTTCCAAGCACTTACCGGATTCTTCGCCGGACGACGGCGAAGCAGATCTGCAGGATGATGACGGACGAATTCCGGACGCAATGGAAGAGCCTCGCTGCCTCGGCGAATGCGCCGGCGCACGATACGGTGACGCTGGCATCGCTCGTGGAGCGCGAGGCGCGGCTTGCGCAGGAGCGGACGATGGTGGCGTCGGTATTTCAGAACCGGCTGCGGTTCGGGATGAGGCTCGATTGCGATCCGACGACGGTTTACGCGGCGCTGCTCGAAGGCCGCTATACGGGCGTGATTCATCAATCGGATCTGGCGAGCGAGAATCCTTACAACACGTACACGCATGCGGGTTTGCCGCCGGGGCCGATTGCCAATCCGGGGATTGGCTCGATTCAGGCGGCGCTGACCCCCACAGTAACGCCGTATCTGTACTTCGTCGCAAAGGGCGATGGGTCGGGAGGCCACACGTTTTCCGAGTCGCTCGCGCAGCATGAGGCAGCAGTCACGCAATACCGCCGTGCCACCACGAATCACTAAACGAAAGAGGGTTCTCCACTATGCGGCGGAGCATGGATGGACGAAGATCGGCGAGTCCGAGTGGAATGAATTGCGCCGCGAGATGCCGGACGTTTCGGTGGCGACGATTCAGCAATGCGGGCTTCCGGTGGATGCGCCGTGGGGCGGCGTGCGGCAGCACAGTTTCGAGGATCTGGAAGAATCACTGCGGGCGTTCAGCCGGGTTTATGCGGAGCGCGAGGATTTGCGGCGGGTTTGCAGGGATCAGGTGATTGAGGCGAAGGATCGCGCGAAGTGGATTTCACGACGGCCCGGAGGCGATGAGGTGCTGCGGACGCGCAAGGCGGAGATGGCGGAGTGGATGCTCGTGTGGCTCGGCGATCCGGCGGTGTTTCCGGTCTGGGCGGATGCGAGGCATCGGGCGCGGGAAGCGGGGGCTTAGTACGTTGGTTGCGTCCGCCGGAAGGCCGACGGCGCCGGGCAGAAGAAGCCCGGCCCTACGGGCCTTGCTTCAGGCGGCGACTAACGGGAATCTGGATTCGAGGGCTTTCATCTTGGCGGCCAGCGTGGTGCGCTTGAGGCCGAGGAGTCCGGCGGCGGCGGTTTTGTTGCCGCGGACGCGGGTGAGAGCCTGGCGGAGGAGGCCGGCTTCGAAATCGTCGAGAGCGCGCTGGTAATCCATGCCGTCAGGCGGCAGTGGAATCGCGGCGGGCGCCGGTTCGGGCGCGGCGGCGCGGATGAAGCGGAGATCGGAAGCGAAGATCACGGGGCGATCGCCGCTCAGAATGACCGCGGTTTCGATAGTGTTTTCGAGCTCGCGCACGTTGCCGGGCCAGGAGCGGGCTTCGAGGCGGTCGAGCGCGGAACGGTCGAGCGTCTTGAGCGGAAGGCGCTCGGCGGCGCAGACCTTGCGGACGAAATGCCGCGCGAGCGGGGCGATATCGCCGGGGCGCTCGCGGAGCGCGGGCAGGCGAATCTCAAAAACATTGAGGCGATAGAAGAGATCCTGGCGGAAGAGGCCCTGGCGGACGCGTTCGGCGAGATCCACATTGGTGGCGGCGACGACGCGGATGTTGAGACGCACGCGTTCGTTACCGCCGAGGCGCTCGATTTCGCGTTCCTGAAGAACGCGGAGCAGGCGCGCCTGGAGGCCGATGGGCATATCACCGATTTCGTCGAGGAAGATGGTGCCATTGTTGGCGGCTTCGAATTTACCGGCGCGTGACTGGACGGCTCCGGTGAATGCACCCTTGTGATAGCCGAAGAGTTCGGCCTCGAGGAGAGGTTCGGGGATGGCGGTGCAGTTGACCGCGACCCACGGGCCGCGGCTGCGCCCGCCGGCGGCGTGGATTTCGCGCGCGACGACTTCCTTGCCCGTGCCCGTTTCGCCCTGGATCAGAACACTGCAGTGGCGGCCCGCAACCATCTGGATCGCGGCCTGGACTTCACGCATCGCGTGCGACTCGCCGACCATGCTGCCGATAGCGGGCGCGGATTCGGTGGACTGGTTCTCGAAGAAGTCGAGGCACAGAGGATCATCCGGGTTGGTGATGACGTGAGCCGCGCCGCATTTAATCCAGGCGACGGAGGATTCGACGCTGGCGGCGGGGTCGTAGATCCATAGAGACGCGGAGCGCGGCATCGATTCAAGGAAGGCGGCGGCGCGGCCGGCATCGGCTTCGCAGCGAATCTCGGCGATGGCGGCGGCCGCGTGGGCGGGAAGAGCGCCGGTCGACTGAATGATCGGCAAGGTGGGCCATCCGGAGGGCCGCGCGCCATCGCGATTCAGAGAAGAAGGAATCCAGAAAACTCTCATTTCCATTTCAGGCTGTCTATCGACATTTTTTTGCCGACCTTTAGACAAATCCGCGTCACTCGCGAAAATATTTTTTCTCCCTCACCTCTAAACATCTTCGAACCTCGACCCGATAAAGCATATGGGACGAGTTCGCTTATGCGACTGCATCTGGATACAACAAATGCCGGAGCGAGCACGGGCGCGGCAGGCGCCGGTGCGATCGGCAATCCGGGAGGAAGAACGAACGACGGGGGCGGGGCTTCGGATGGAGCTTCGCCGGATCGCGTAGCGGTGTCGGGCGCGTCGCGCGCGTGGGCGGCGTCATTTTCAGATCGCGCGGCGCGCATTCAGCAACTGACAGCGGCGGTTCGCAACGGGACCTATTCGGTTTCGAGCGCGGCGGTCAGCCAGTCGATTGTGGCGAGCGCGAGGTTATAGGAGATGTCCGGGGTGTTCTCTTCGCTTTCCGGAGTTTCGACGGCGCTGGCGGCATTTAGCCAGGCGCTCGGCGCGGAGCAGGCGAATGTCTCGAACTCGTCGACGCCGGGATATGCGGCCGAGCGGGCGGTCATTCATCCGGTGGGATTTGGATTTTCGTCCGGCGCGGGGTATGACACGGTGTCGGTGCATTCGACCGGGAGCCAGTGGGCGGATGCGGCGGTGCGGGCAGCGGCGTCGCAGGCGGCGGCGAGCGGCGCGGAATCGACGCAGCTTGGATTACTGAATCAGCAGTTCGATATCACGGGAACGGCGGGAATTCCGGCGGCGCTGAGCGGATTCAGTTCGGCGTTCGCGGATCTGGCGGTGACGCCGAACGATGCGTCGGTGGCGCAGAATGCGCTGGCGGCAGCCGGGAGCGTGGCGTCGGCGTTCCAGACGGCTTCGCAGAATGTTACGGCGCTGCGGGATCAGGTGAATCAGAACGTCACCGATGTCGTGACCGGGATCAATGGCCTCGTGGGGCAGGTGGCGCAGCTGAACGCGCAGATCCGGAATGCGGGCGGCGAAGATGCGGGGGCCGAGACTTCCCGGCGGACGGCTCTCGAGCAGCTGGCTTCCGATGTGGGGCTGACGGTGACGTCGAATGCCGATGGGACGGTGAATGTGCTGGCGGGCGCGTCGACGCCGCTCGTGCTGGGGGATCGGGCTTATGCGTTTTCGGCGAGCGGAGTGGATGGGTCGGTTTCGGGAACGCTGGGCGGGTTGCTGAATACGAGTGGAACGCTGAATACGGTTCTCGGCAGCCTGAATACGCTGGCGTCGGGCTTTGCGACGGCGGCGAATGCGGTAACGCCGCTGTTCACGTTCAATCCGGCGAATGCGGCTTCCACGATCGAGGTTGATCCGTCGGTCACGACGGCCGCGTGGTCGAACGCGGTGGCGAATTCGCTCGCGGCGCTGCCGGGTCAGACCGGTTCGGCGAATGACCAGTATGCGTCGATTGCGGAATCGGTGGGGCGAAGCGCGGCGGATGCGTCGAGCCGGTCGTGGCAGGATCAGACGACTCTGACGGCCGCGCAGTCAGCGCAATCGCAGATTGAAGGCGTGTCGCTCGATACGGAGGCGGTGAATATTACCGCGTATCAGAGGGCGTGGGAGGCGACGGCAAAGCTGGTGGGCGTGCTGGATAATCTGACGCTCGATGCGGTGAATCTGGTGGGTCAGCAGGATACATAAGCCATGACGGTGCGTTCAGCGACGATTGGAGCGGACTGGTTTCTGACGGGGCTTGCGGATTTGCAGGCGCGGGAGCTGAAGACGCAGAAGGAGCTGTCGTCGGGGATTCGGGTGTCGACCGCGGCGGACGATCCGGCGGCGGCGGGGGCGCTGCTGAAACTGGGACCGCAGCTGGCGGAGTTGCAGACGTATCAATCGAATCTCGGCAAGGTGCAGGCGGAGGTTTCGGCGGGCGATTCGGCGATCGGGTCGGCCATCAATCTGATTCAGACGGCTCAGGCGATTGCGGAGCGCGGGGCGACGTCGACTGCGACGGCGGCGGAGCGGCAGAGCTTTGCGGGGCAGGTGCAGACGCTCGAACAGCAACTGGTGACGCTGGCGGATACGCAGGTGGGCGGCCGGTATATTTTCGGCGGCGACGCGGATGGGACGGCGCCGTATCAGTACAACGCCGCCAGTGCGAATGGCGTGAATTCGGCGGGACCGGCGGTTTCGACGCAGGCGATTGTCAATCCGGATGGCGTCACGGTGTATCAGCCGCTGACAGCGGGAGCGATTTTCGATCCGCAGTCCGGGCCCAATGCGTTTGGGGCGCTGAAGAATTTGTCGGATGCGCTCGCGGCGAACGATCCGGCGGCGGTGGGGACTGCGCTCAGTGCGCTGGGCGATGTTTCCGACTGGCTGAATCAGCAGCAGGTTTATTACGGGGCGGCGGGGAATCGGCTTTCGGCGGAACAGACGGCGGTGGGTGGGCGGATTACGGATCTGCAGACGGAGATATCGGGACTGCGCGATGCGGATGTCGCGCAGGATGCGACGGATCTGGCGGCGGAATCGACCGCGCAGCAGGCGGCACTCGCGGCGCAGGCGGCGATTCCGCGGAAGAGTTTGTTTGACTATCTGGGTTAAAAATGGGCCACAGATGAACACAGACGAACACAGATCGGAATGGCTGGAGCGCGAACGCGGAGGGCAATCGGCGGTTGCGTTTGATTTCCGGCGGCCGGACCGGATTTCGAAGGCGCAGCTGCGGGCGATCCATCAGCTGCACGATAATTTCGCGCGCTCGCTGGCGTTCAGTTTATCGGGATATCTGCGGTCGTATGTGATTGTGAACCTGGTCAGCGTGGAGCAGCTTTCCTATTCGGAGTTTCTGGAATGCCTGCCTTCGCCGACGTGTCTGGCGGCGCTGGGGCTGAAACCTTACGACGGGAACGCGATTCTGGAGCTGAATTCGGCGCTGGTGTTTCCGGTGATCGAGATCCTGCTGGGCGGCAACGGGAAGATTCAGTTTCAGACGCAGCGCGAGGTGACGGAGATCGAGCAGGTGCTGCTCGGTGGATTTTTCGGACTGGTGCTGCGCGATCTGCATGAGGCGTGGAAGGCGGTCACGCAGCTCAATTTCGCGATCGAGCGGCTGGAGACGGAGCCGCAGTTTCTGCAGATGATGGCGCCGACCGAAGCCGTGGTGGCGGTGGCGATCGAGATCCGGATCGGCGACGCGGTGGGGATGATGAATATCGCGATGCCGTCAATCATCGTGAAGATGATGCGGCAGAAGTTCGATCAGCAGTGGCTGCTGCGCAAGGCGGCGGCGACCGAAGCCGAGCAGATGCGGGTGATGAAGCTGATCGAGCCGGCGGAGGTGGAGTCCGAGGCGATTCTTTCCGGGCCGCAAATGCGGTTGCGGGATTTGATCGACCTGGGTGAAGGCGATGTGTTGGGACTGGATTATCCGGCGTCGCGTCCGCTCGACCTGCTGCTGGGCGGCCGAAGGAAGTATCGGGGCGAGATGGTGGCGGCGGGGGCGCGCGCGGCGTTTCGGGTCAGCGAGTTGTGCAGGGAGGCAGCGTCATGACGGCACCTGTGTGCTGGCCGGAACTTCAGGTGGATTCGCCGTGGCTGGGGGCGATTCGATGGAATGCGGCGGAGGAGTTGTTCTTTCCGGCTGGGCTTCCGGGATTCGAGCGCTGCCAAAGAATGGTGCCGGTGGAGATTCCGTCGCAGCGGCCGCTGATCTATCTGCAGAGCGCGGAAGAGGCGGGGGTTTGTTTTGTCGCGATGCCGGTGCTGGCGGTCTGGCCAGGGTTTGAGCTGCAGCTTTCGAATGACGACCGCATGGCGATCGGGCTGGGCGAGGGCGCGGCGGCGATCGGGACCGACGTGCTGTGTCTGGCGCTGCTTTTGCCGTGGGAGCGGAGCGTGCAGGCGAATCTGGATGCGCCGATCGTGATCAATCTGCATAACGGGCGCGGCGTGCAGGCGATTGCGCCGGCGGGAACGGCGGGATTGTTCCGGCTGGGGGAGAGCGGCTGGGAGGCGGCATGCTGATCCTGAGACGCCGGGTGGGGGAGAAGATTCTGGTGGGCGGGTCAGTCGAGATCGAGATTGTGGAGATTTCGAAGAGCCGCGTGAAACTGGGCGTGCGGGCGCCGGTGCATGTGCCGGTGGTGCGGAAGGAGGCGGCGACCGTGGCGGGCGAGAACCGGATGGCGCTCGAACTGGTAGCGGGCGAGGGCGTGGGAAGACTGGTGGATCGGCTCAACGAAATCCACGGGCAGCCGATATGAACTTCCGGGACGATACAGCGGGTATCGCGACGGCGAGAACCCGCACCCGGCATGATGACGGGCAGGTATCCGACAGGAAGTGACCATGTCCATTTCGGTGCAAACCAATGTCGCGTCGCTGAACGCGCAGTATTACATCAATCAGAACCAGCGTTTTCAGAACGTCGCGATCCAGCAATTGTCGTCGGGATACAAGATTAATTCGTCGTCGGATGATCCGGCAGGCCTGGCGGTGGCCAATCAGTATGCGGGCGAAGTGACGCAGTTGACGGCCGGCGTGCAGAACGCGACCGACGGCATCAGCGCGCTGCAGATTGCGGACGGCGGGCTGAACAATATTTCGCAGATTCTGGGGCGGCTGCAGATTCTGGCGTCGGAGTCGGCTTCCGGGACGTTTCAGGGCGACCGGGCGACGGTGAATGCGGAGTATCAGGGGCTGCTGATCGAAATCAACCGGCAGGCGGCGAATATCGGGCTGAACGTCGGGGGCGCGAACAACACGAACCTGACCGTATATACAGGCGGCGGGAGTTCGCAGTCGAATTCACAGGTGACGGTGAATCTGGCGGGCGCGAATTACGCGGTGGATTCAACGGCGCTGGGCATCGCGTCGACGAGCGTGGCGGGCGGCGGCACGGGAATCACCGGCAACACGGTGAACCTGAGCGACACCGCGAGCCTGTTTCTGACCGGCACCAGCCAGAGCTTCACGTTCCATCTGAATACGGGAACGGGCAATCAGGACGTGACGATCTCGGTTTCGGGCGGCAGCGGCGGGATCAACGGGACGCAGGTGATCACGAGCCTGAATAATCAGCTGCAGGCGTACGGGATCACGGCGTCGATCGGGAGCGACGGGACGCTGCAGTTTGGCGGCGGGACGGCGTTCACGGTGACGACGACGGCGGCCGGCACGGGACCGATTTCGGCGACGGGCACAGCGGTGAACAGCGCGAATTATTCGATCAACGCGGCGGCGCCGGCGATTACGGGCGGCACCGAGACTTTCACCGTGCAGAACGCGGCGGGAACGTACAATGTCTCGCTCGATTCGACGACCGGCGCATCGCAGGCAACGGCACTGACGGCGATCAACACGGCGCTGGCCGGGTCCGGGATTTACGCGATCAAAGATGCGGCGGGCACGGGCATTACGCTGCAGAGCACGAGCGCGTTCAGTATCGACGAGACGGCGCTGGCGACGGCGGGTACCGGCGCGTTCTCGGCGCTGGGCGGGCAGGCGGTGACGGCGGCTTCGACCTCGGCGTCGTCGACCGGCAATGCGCTGGCGGCGCTGACGGCGCTGACGGCGGCGATCGGCGCGCTTGGCCTTGTGCAGGGTCAGGTGGGAGCGGGCGAGAACAAGCTGCAGTATGCGACCAATCTGGCGCAGTCGCAGATCACGAACGTATCGGCGGCGGAGGCCGGGATTCGCGATGCGGACGTGGCGGCGGCGGCGGCGAATCTGACCAAGGCGCAGGTGCTGCAGCAGACGTCGCTCGCAGCGCTGAGCCAGGCGAATTCGGCGCCGCAGGCGGTGCTTTCACTGCTGAAGAACCTGTAATGGAGAGCGGACCGGCGTGCGGTGACGGCGCCGGTCCGCATTCGTAAAAGATGTCGACGAATCTAACGACGCCGATCACATTCACGGGACAGAGCCAGTTCGCGGCGAGCCTGCAGCAGGTGATCCAGCGGGCGGTGGGGATCGCATCATTGCCGCTTGCGAGCGATGAAGCGACGGTCAACACGCTGAATGCGCGGCAATCCGCACTGCAGAGTCTGGGGAGCGATTTTTCTTCGTTGCAGGGAGCGCTGGGGCTGATTGAGACGGCGCTCGATTCGAATTCGCTGGCGACGACGGTTTCCGATGGGTCGGTAGCGCAGGCGACGCTGGGCGCGGGGGCGACGGCGGGGACGTATTCGATCCACGTGGACGGCCTGGGGGCGTATTCGACGGCATTGAGCGTGGCGGGGACGATGACCGTCCGCGATCCCAGTTCACAGGGGATCAGCGGGGATGCGTCGCTGACGCTCACGGTGGATGGAAGTCCGGTGACGATTACGCCGGCCTCGGGATCGCTGAACGATCTGGCGAGCGCGATCAACACGCAGTCGGGCGGGACGGTGCAGGCCGCGGTGGTCAATCTGGGGACGAACGCGGCGCCGGATTACCGGCTGTCGCTGACGGCGGCGAAGCTGGGGGCGGTGTCGATCGATCTTTCGGATTCGTCGGGCAGCCTGATCGGCGAGTCGAACCCGGGGTCGCCGGCGACGTATGAAGTGGAGGGCAGCGCGACACAGCTTTCGAGCGATTCGCGGACGATTACGCTGGCGCCGGGGCTGACGGTGAATCTGCTCGGCGCGAGTTCGTCGAGCGATTTCACGACGATTACGGTGAAGAACGATGCGTCATCGCTGGCTTCGGCGTTCAGTGTTTTTGCGCAGGCCTATAACAGGGCGGCGAGCGACCTGGCGCAGAATCACGGCCAGGGCGGAGGCGTGCTCGAAGGCGACAGCCTGATACGGACGCTGAGCGGGGTGCTGCAGCAGCTTGCGTCCTACAGCAACGGGACGCCGGAGACGTCGCTCGCGAATTTCGGGATTTCGGTGGATACGAATGGGCAACTGTCGGTGGATACGGCGGCGTTCACGTCCGCGGCGAACGCGAATTTCGCGGGGCTGGCATCGACACTCGGCGGGTCGACGACCGGCGGGTTCCTGCAGGCGGCGACGAATGCGCTGAACGGCGTGAACGATCTGACGACGGGATCGATCGCGGTGGAAGAGAATACGATCCAGAGCGAAATCACGTCGCAGAATTCGAAGATTGCCGATGAGCAGTCGAAGATTTCGCTGCTGCAATCGAATCTGACGGCTCAGATCGTGAAGGCGGATGCGGCGATTTCGTCGCTCGAAAGCCAGCTTTCGTATGTGAACGGTCTGTTTTACTCGATCACGGGGAACAACAATAATCCGAATGCGAACAGCAACAGTGGCTGATCTGCGGGCCTGCGTGGTAGCGGGCGATTGGGCGGGAGTCGTGCGGCTGGCGGGGTCGCTCGAGCCGGACGCCGCCCGGAACCTGCAGGAACATCGCCGGGAGCTCGAAGAAATTCTAGAGATCGCGCGCAGGCGGCGGCGCGAACTCGCGACTACGCTCGCGCGTGTGCAGGCCGCGAGTGGTTTCATCCGCCAGGGTTTTGGCGCTTCGCCAGGATCCTGACGCCCCTTCCCTTCCCTCCTCCGAAGTTTTTCAATCAGTTCCGCGCGGCATTGCAATTGCCTCTTTCGCGAGCGTTATGTCACGCATTGCGCACCACGTCGATCTGGGCGCTTACCTCACTTACCTGACGAGACGGCAGGAGGTGGTGGCGTCGAATATCGCCAACGCGGATACCCCGGGCTACAAGACTCGCGATGTCGCGATGCCGGGCGACTTCTCGTCGGCATTCGCGCAGTTCACGGCTTTTTCTGAAGTGGCGCGGGAGGAGACGCCCGGGCTCGTATCGCGCAATGACGGAAACAACGTGAGCATCGATCGCGAATCGCGGCTGCTGGCGGAGAACGATATCCGGTTCAATCTGGCGACGCAGCTGCTGCGGGGCGAGATCCGGAGCTACCGGATGGCGATCGAAGAAGGGAAAAATTCATGAGCCTGTTCAGCGCGATTTCGGTGAGCGCGTCCGGGATGGAGGCGCAGAGGGTTCGGGCGGAGCTGATTGCCGGGAACCTGGCGAATGCGGACACGACCCGGACGCCGGAGGGCGGTCCGTACCGGCGGCGCGACGCAGTGTTTACGGAGGCGCCGGTGGAGGGTTCGTTTGCCGGGACGCTCGCCGACTTCACGGCAGGCGCGGCGGAAGGCGTGCAGGTGGCGTCGATTTCGGTGGATTCGAGCGAGCCGGAGCGGCGGTATCTGCCGGGGCATCCGGATGCGGACAAGGACGGCTATGTGGCGTTTCCGAAGGTGAGTCCGCCCGAGGAGATGGTGGATCTGATGGGTGCGTCGCGCGGGTATGAGGCGAATGTGGCGGCGATTGCGACCGTGAAAGACATGATCGGGCGGTCGCTCGATCTGTTTAAGTAAGCGATGCGGATTGACAGCTCACTTGCGGCGATACGGCCGGTTTCGGCGCCAGCGGCGGCATCCGGGGGCGGATTTGCGGATGCGATTCGCGACGCGATGCAGCAGGTGGATGATGCGCAGGCGGGAGCGCAGTCGGCGGCCGCGGAACTGCTGGTGAATGGCCGCGGCGATGTGCATACGGTGGCGCTGGCGGAGGAGAGCGCGGAGCTGTCGCTCGATTTGTTCCAGCAGGTACGGAATAAGTTTGTGTCGGCCTATCAGGAAATCATGAAAATGCCGATGTAGGCGGTGTTGTGGTTGGTTGCGCCGGCCAGAAGGCCGGCGGCCGGGCCGAAGCCCGGCCCCACGCAGATGGCTCAGCTCATTCGGATCTGGAATTCACTCAGTTTGGCGCAGCGCGTGTCGCTCGTGATCGCGCCGCTGCTGGTTGTCGCGATCGCGGCCGGCGTGATTCGCTGGCGGCACGATGCCGCCTTTCGCATTCTCTATTCGTCGCTCGCCCCGGAGGACGCAGCGGCGGTCACGCAAAAAATCCGCGAGGCGGGTATTGAGTACAGGCTCGACGAAACCGGGTCGACCGTCTCAGTGCCGGAGGACCGGCTCGCGGAAGCGCGACTGGCGCTGGCGGGCGCGGGGATGCCGCGATCCGGGCGGATCGGCTTCGAGCTGTTCGACCGGACGAATCCGGCGGCCAGCGATTTCACCGAACAGGTGAACTATCAGCGGGCGCTCGAAGGCGAGCTGGAGCGCACCGTTTCGACGCTCGATGAAGTGGCGCAGGCGCGCATCCATATCACGGTGGGGAAAGACTCCGTGTTTCTCGATTCGCGCGAGCCGGCGAAGGCGACGGTGGTGCTGCGGCTGAAGCAGCCGATGCGGATTCGTGCTTCGAGCGTGACGGCGATTGCGAATCTGGTGGCAAGCGCCGTGGAGGGCCTTGCGCCGGACGCGGTTTCGATAATCGACGACAGCGGGCGATTGCTGAACCGTCCGCACGCAGGCGACGGCGATGCGCGCAACGCGGAGGTGAATCTCGATTATCAGCAGCAGCTCGAAACGGAACTGCAGGCGAAGCTGAACGCCGCGCTCGAACCGTTGCTCGGCGCGGGCAGGTTCCGGGCGGGCGTCAATATCGACTGTGATTTCACGAGCATGGACCAGAGCGACGAGATCTATGATTCGACGCAGGCGGCAACGCTTTCGACGCAGACAACGGAGGAATCGAACAACGCCGCGCTCGCGGGCGGAACGCCGGGCACGGCGTCGAATCTGCCGGCCCCGCCGCCGAAAGCGACCGGAGGGACGTCCGGTGTGACGCGGCGGACGGAGAACGTTTCCTATCAGCCGAGCCGCACGGTGCGGCATACCGTATCGCCGAAGGGGACCATCCGGAAAATTTCCACCGTGGTGCTGGTGGACCATACGGCGCGTTGGGAAGGGGCCGGCGCGAAGGCGAAGCGTGTGGTGACGCCGCCGAGTCCGGAAGTGCTGAAGGCTGTGCGCGAGGTTGTCGCGGGCGTGGTGGCGTACAACGAGCAGCGCGGCGATCAGATCACGGTGGAGTCGCTGCCGTTTGAGACGCCGGTGGATATCGGGCCGCCGCCGGCTGCGCCGAGCCAGCAGCAGACAAAGCCGGGGCTGAAGCAACAGCAGTGGATTGTGTTCGGCGCGGCGGGGTTCGTGGTGCTGCTCGCGATTGGCGGCGCGCTGTTCCTGATGCGGAAGAATAGAACGCCGGCAACGGATACGTCCGCCGCCGTGGCGGCCGCGGCCGCGTTACCGGCTGCGGACGTTCCCGCGCGTCCTGCACTCGATGAAGCGAATATGGATCCGGCGCAGATTGAAGCGGAGGTCCTGAACCGGCTGAAGATTCCGGCGCCGAGCCGCGCGACGGAAGTGCTGATCCGGCATGTGCGGGAGAAATCCGGCAAGGATCCCGCAATTGCGGCCAACGTGCTGAAGGCGTGGATCGCCGAAGGACGCGGGAAGGTGATATGACGGCGCTGGCGACCGAAGTCAGCGGGATTCGTAAGGCGGCGATTCTGCTCATCCTGCTGGGGGAAGAGAACAGCGCGGGGATTCTGCGCGAACTCTCCGAGATGGAAGTGCAGCAGGTGGCGCGGGAGATCGCGCGCGTGGATTCTTTCACGCCGGAGCAGACGCAGGGGACGCTCGAAGAGTTCTATCAGATGACGATGGGGCACGAGTTCGCACAGCGCGGCGGACTCGATTACGCGCGCAAGATGCTGCTCAAAGCGTTCGGGCCGGATACGGGGAAGAAGATCACGGACCGGCTGATCATGATGATCGGCGGCGAGTACGCGCATCTCGATGTGCTGCAGAAGGCCGATCCGCAGCAACTGGCGCGGTTCATCCACAATGAGCATCCACAGACGATTGCGCTCGTGCTGTCGCATCTGAATGCGACGTCCGCCGCGGGATTGCTGTCATCACTGCCGCCGGAGTTGCGGCCGGAGGTGGCGCTGCGGATGGCGAACCTCGATGAGATTACGCCGGAGATCGTGAACAAGATCGCGAAGGTGATTGGGGACAAGCTGCAGGCGGTGGGGCAATTCAGCCGCGAGTCGTACGGCGGCGCGCGTGCGATCGCGGAGCTGTTCAATCAACTCGACAGCGGGACGAGCGACGAAATTCTGAATGCGATCGAGGCGCAGAATCCGAATCTGGTGGAGACGATCCGGCAGTTGATGTTTGTGTTTGAAGATATGCTGTCGATCGATACGAATCAGCTCAAGGAGATTCTGGCGCGGGTGGATCGCAAGGTGCTGACGCTGGCGCTCAAGGGGACGAGCGTGAAGCTGCGGGAGCATTTTTTCTCGACGATGTCGGCGCGGAGTGTGGAGATGCTGAAGGACGATATCGAGTCGATGGG
>CAZPZE010000405.1:0-5309 GCA_964590625.1 uncultured Solibacteraceae bacterium | reverse complement strand
GAAGTGGGCGCGGCAACGATGGCGGCGTCCACCTGGCCGAGACTTTCGTCAATCGAAGCTGCTGCCGAGGCGTTGTGTGTTTCAGCCTGCTCGCGGGCGCGCTTCAGGTTGGGATCGACACCGTGAGTGAGTTGCGCATGCGGATTTTCCGACACGACGCGCACGTGATTTTTTCCAAATGCGCCGGCGCCGATGACGGCAATCCGCGGTCTTCCATTCATCCCAGAGTCTCCATCCCCACGATTGCGATCTTCGCGTCATTGGCTTTCGCGAGGAGCTCCTCGCGATCGAGCAGCAGGGTGCGGCCGGCATCCACAGCCAGCGCGGTGGTATTGGTTTCGATCATGACATCGATCGTTTTGGGGCCGATGGCGGGAACGTCGAAGAGCAGATGGCGGCGGCGCGCGGAAGCCTTCACGAGCGAGAGCCGCTTCCCTTCCACCAGACTCGCGGCGCGGCGGAGCATCGCGTCGGTGCCCTCCATGGCTTCGAGCGCCACGCAGGCGCGATCCGCAATGGCGACGCTCTGGCCCAGATCGAGACTCGCAAGCGCGTGCGCGATTTTCCGACCGTAATCGACGTCGCGCTGCTCGTCCGGCGTGAATTTGCGCTTTGTCATGGCGCCCATCCCGGCCAGCAGCGGCTTGAGCAGAAGCGTGGAATCGACGAGCGCGATGCCTTCATCGAGCAGCACTTTCTGGATCGCGCCAATCAGTGAATCCGTGTTCTGAAAGGAAAGCGCGGCGAGCACTTTCGCCAGCTTCCAGTCCGGCTTGATGGAAGAAAAAATCTTCGCGTGCTTCACCTGGCCGGCCATCATGATCTGCGAAATTCCTTCTTCTTTGCAGATCTCGATGAGGCGCCCCAACTGGCCGAGCGACACCCAGTGGCAGCGCGCTGCTACGCTTTCGACTTCGGGCGAGGCTTCTTCTTTGATCGCGATCGCCACGGCTTCGTCGCCCTGCTTGCGGGCCGTTTCCAGCGCGAGGATGGGGAAACGGCCGTTCCCGGCGATGATCCCGTACTTCATCCCTTGATCACGCCACGCTCGGAAGAAGCGATGAAGTCGAGCAGCACCTGAAGCTCGTCCGAGGGCGGCACTTCCTCTTTGATGCGCTCCACGGCCTGGCTGGTGTTGAGGCCGGCGCGCGTGAGCATGCGGAACGCAGTCTGCAGTCCTTCGATGACGGGCTTTTCGAAACCACGCCGTGAGAGGCCGATGGAATTCGCGCCGAACACCTGGACTTCGGGCTGGTGCGTGGTGAGCGAGTACGGCATCACGTCCTGCTTGATCACGCTGTAGGGCCCGACGAACGCGTGCCGTCCAATGCGGCAGAACTGATGGACGCCGCTGTACGGCGCAACATCCGCCCAGTCTTCCACCGTGACATGGCCGGAGAGGCCGACGCTGTTACCGATGATCACGTGATTCCCAATGGTGCAATCGTGAGCGATGTGCGAGTACGTCATCAGCAGGCAATCGTCGCCGATGGTCGTATAGAGGCCGCCGCCGACCGTGCCTCGATGGATCGAGACGAACTCGCGGATCGTATTGCGATTGCCGATGCGGGTGAAGGCGCGTTCGCCCCTGTATTTCAGATCCTGCGACGCCGCGCCAACCGACGCGTACGGATAAAAAGTGTTGTCCTCGCCGATCACCGTCGGCCCCTCAATGTACATGTGGGCCACCAGACTGGTGCGGGCGCCGATTTCGACTTCGGCGCCGATCACGCAGTAGGGTCCGATATCAGCGTCGGGATGGATGCGCGCCGCGGGATCGACGATCGCTGTGGGATGCACCGGCATCTAAGCCGGGGTCTCCTGGGGCTTGTCTTCGAGCTTGCACATCACTTCAGCCTCGGCAACCAGGACGCCATCGACCGTGGCGTAGCCGGCCATCTTGGCGACCGTGCCCTTGCGGCGGATCGTCTTCATCTCGATGCGAAGCTGATCGCCGGGGACCACCGGCTTGCGGAAGCGAGCGGCATCCACGGAAACCAGCAGAACGAGCTTCCTGTCGCGGTCCGGAATGCTGCTCAGCACCTGAACGCCGGCCGTTTGCGCCATGGCTTCGACAATCAGGACACCCGGCATCACCGGAATATCCGGAAAATGCCCCTGGAAGAAAGGCTCATTCGCCGTCACATTCTTGATGCCGACGACGCGTTCGTCATCCATCTCGATAATGCGGTCCACAAGCAGAAAGGGATAGCGATGCGGCAGAATCTGCCGGATCTGGTTGACGTCCATGATTGCCATCGGTTTGTAGGGGAAAAGCTCAGTATAGCGGGATAACCGTACACTTCAAAGCCGCGGGCAAGAAAGAAACCGCTGTATGCTGAAGCTTTCGCCTCACCATGCCCGCCTATCGGACGCTTCTTCGCTTCTGTCTCTGCACGGTGATGCTGGCTGCTGTCGCGCTGTTTTTCAGCCATATCGTCCGCGTCAATGCGACGGCGGCGGCACTGATTCTGCTTCTGGTGGTGCTCGGCGTCGCGATCAAATGGAACCGGACCGAGGCGATCTTCACCTCTGTGGCAGCGGTCTTTTGCCTGAATTATTTCTTCCTGCCGCCAGTTGGCACGCTATCAGTGGAAGACCCTGGCAACTGGGTTGCGGCCGTCGTCTTTCTGGTGACGGCCATCAGCACCAGCCAGCTTTCCTCGCTTGCGCGCCAGCGCGCCGAACAGGCAGCGGCGGCCGAGGCGGCGCACCGAAATGAAGAATTCCGGTCCTCGCTCCTCGACGGTCTTGCTCACGATCTGAAGACGCCGTTGACGGCGATTCGCACCTGCATCACGCGCCTGATCACCATCCCTCCGAAATCGGAGGAGGTGCGCCAGGAATTGCTGCAGATCATCGATCAGGAATCGGAGCGCCTGCAGCGTTCGATCTCTTCCGCGATCGAACTTGCCTCGCTCGATCCGAAAGAAATCCGGCCGCACCGCCGCGAGACGCCCGTCACCGGGATCGTGCACGCCGCGCTCGAAGAGATTCGCGATGGCAGCGCAGCGCGCTTTGTATTCGACGCGCCGCATGAGGCGAGCGTTTTCGCGGATCCGGACCTGATCCGCCGCGCGCTCGTGCAGATGATCGAAAATGCGCGCCGCTACAGTCCGCCCGAGGGCATCATCCGAATCGACACAGCGCAGAATGGGGGGTCGTTCGAAATCCGCGTGCTCGACGAGGGCCCGGGATTCGAGGAGGAAGAAATCGAGCGGGTGTTCGAAAAGTTTTACCGCGGCCGGCATGGCAGGCAATTCGCGGGCGGGACAGGCATGGGCCTGGCGATCGCCCGCGGAATTGTGGAGGCGCACGGCGGTTCGATACGGGCTTCGAATCGCACCGCCGGCGGCGCCTGTGTTTCGATCACGCTACCCGTCGCTCTGCCCGCGAACGGATAGGTGAGCTTTGCGCTCGAGCGCCAGCAACTGGCGGGCGTAGTGGAGCATGCGATGCCCCGCCCCCGTCAGAGTGACGCTCTTCGAGAAGCGTTCACGCTCGAACAGCTCAAGCCCCAGCTCTTTCTCCAGGTTCTTGATGTGCGTCGTAACGCTCGATTGCGAATAACCCAGCCGGATGGCGGCCTGATTGAAATTCTTCAGCGCCGCCACCGTCAGGAAAGTGGAAAGATGCTGCAGGTTCAGCATGGTTCTTCAGATCGCGGCTTCACCCCGATCGCCGTTCCGGATGCGGATTGCCTCGCTGACCGGAGAGACAAAGATCTTGCCGTCCCCGATCTTCCCTGTCGCAGCGGCCTGCGTGATCGCACCGAGAATCGATTCGACCGCGGAATCGACCGCGAAAACCTCGATCTTGATCTTCGGGATGAGATCCACTTCGTATTCCGCTCCCCGATAGACCGCGGTGTGGCCCTTCTGCCGGCCGTGACCGCGAATCTCGGAGATCGAGATGCCGTTGACACCGATGGCGATCAGCGCATCTTTCACGGCATCCAGCTTGAAAGGTTGAATGTAGGCTTCAATCTTTTGCATAGGTTGTGATCCTTCTACGCTTCGGTCGCGTGGAGTTGGTCCTCAGGATATGCAAGAAGTCCGAACTCGGGTACGTCGAGCCCTTCCTGCTCCACCTCGGCGCTGACACGCATCGGCTTGATGGCGTTCACCACTTTGAAGACCACGAAGGTCGCGCCGAATGCCCACGCCGCGCAGACAGCGGCGCCCAGCAACTGCGCCATGAACTGGCTGCTGTCACCGTAGAACAATCCAGTGACACCTTTGCCCGCCTGGCCCATGTAGCTCGTTGCACCGATGCCGTTCCAGCCGGCTCCGTAGGTGCCGTCCGCAAACAGACCGAGGCAAATGCCCCCGAGTATTCCGCAGAATCCGTGGACTGAGATGGCGCCGCATGGATCGTCGATCTTCGTCACACGGTCATTGAACAGGACGCCCAGACACACTACGATACCGGCCAGAATGCCGATAATGACCGAGGAGGTCGGCGAAACAAACGCGCAGGGCGCGGTGATTGCGACGAGTCCGGCCAGCATGCCGTTGCACGCCATGGTGACGTCCGGTTTGCCGAACATCAGATACCAGACCACAATTGCCGAGGCCGAACCCGCGATCGCGGCGAGATTGGTGTTGATGGCGACCTGAGCGATGCGCAGATCCGTCGCTCCGAGCGTCGATCCTGGGTTGAAGCCCATCCATCCGAACAGCAGGATGAAAGTGCCGGTAACGACGTACACCAGATTATGCGCGGGGAATGCACGCGCTTTTCCGTCAGCCCCGAACTTTCCGAGGCGCGGCCCGAGCACCACCGAGAGCGCCATCGCGCAGAATCCGCCAACGGCGTGGACAACTGTGGAACCGGCGAAGTCAACGTAACCGTGGCCGAGGCCCATCGAGGAGCCGATCTGCGACAGCCATCCGCCGCCCCATCCCCAGCACCCGAAGACCGGATAGAGAATCGCCCCGACGAACATTTCACAGAGCAGGAACGCGCCGAAGGTGATGCGCTCGCAGATGGAGCCGACGATGATGTATCCCGCTGTCTCCATGAACACCACCTGGAAAAGCGCGAGGCAACTGCTGCCTGCGTCATAGGCCGGGCCGCTCAGGAAGAAGCCTTTTCCGCCGAGGAATCCCCAGGAGCCGCTTCCCAGCAGGAAGTGGTTGAGTGTGGGAGTTCCTCCCAGGTTCGAGGGCGCCGCATTGACCGCAACGGCTCCAAACTGGAATGCATAACCTACCGCATAGTAAGCGATGAACGCAAACACGTACGCCGCGAAATTGAGCATCATGAGATGGCCCGCGTTTTTCTTGCGGACCAGTCCGCAGGTGAGA
>CAZPZE010000404.1:0-7168 GCA_964590625.1 uncultured Solibacteraceae bacterium | reverse complement strand
AACCGTCACGCTTCCGGTGACGGTTCCATTTGCGGAGGTGACGACAACGGGCTCCGTTCCCGTGGGCGTGGACGATGAGAGCACGGCGTTGATCTGCACTGGCGAAACGTAGAACAGTCCGGCTGTAACGCCTCCTACTGTTACGCTGGTGCCCGCGAGGGTCGTCGGGGGCGCGGAGGGGTCTGTAATGGAGGCGGCGGATTTGCTCAGCCCATTTCCGAAGATGGAGATGATGCTCCCCGGCGCCACCGCTCCCGCCGCAAATGAGGCCGCATTGAAAACCTGAATCGACTGGGCTGACACGCATTGCGGCAGCATCATGGAACCCAGCAAAATCGATGTCGCAACGGAGATCGAACGTATCATCTGGTCATTCCTCCCTCAGGAATGCACCGGGCCATGGCACCAAGGGTGCCAATTGTGCCGCTTCATGCATCTCGTTTCAGAGATGCTGAAAATCAGCCATTTGGGCGTGGGTAAACTCAGGACATCCAACTGAGGAGAGCGGAAAAAACTTCCTGAAACGCTGCCTATGTCTTGTTTTTTCCGAAGCTTGCGTTTGGGTTGTGTAAAGAAAATGTCCAGAACCCACAGGTTTAACCGCCGTGCGCTGGCGTACGTACGGTCTGAAAACCCGTGTTCGATCGCGGGCTCTGCGCGAAATGGCGTGCGAGCGCGCAGCCGCGCGATATCCCGCAAGTTTCCAGAGCTCTTCCCGTTCAATTCACGATAGTTAGCCCCCTCGCGGCGGGGTCACTCGTTTGCGCAGCCTGTCTGTGGACGGATGGAACGAGGTGGATCATGAACAAACGCAACATCTTTCTTCTCCTGCTGCTGTTTCTCGTCTGCGCTGTGTCGCTCGGCATTGTGCTGAAGCCGAGCCTTTCCTCCGGCGTTATTCCCTGGATTCAGCCGCGCATCATTTCGTTTTATGCGACACCGGACGCCGTGAAGCGGGGCGATACGGCCACGCTTAGCTGGGAAACCACGGGCGCTTCCATGATCTCGATGCGCGTGCACACCGCGCTCGGACGGAACGATGAGAACGAAAGCAAACGAGGACTTCCGCCGAAGGGAACCCTGAAGGTGCAGCCTCACGAAGACACGATCTATGTGCTCGAGTGCGAAGGGGCGATGGGCGGGCGTTCGGTTTCGCAGAGCGTCTCCGTTCGCGTGAAAGACGTCCTGATTACCAGCGAATAGCCATGAGCGCTCGCATCTTCACGACACGAAAATTCTGGATTCAGACGCTGATCTGTGCAATGGCGCCGCTCGCCGCCGCTCAACCGCAGGATGCCCCAGGTCTAACGGCTGCGCCGGCGACCGGTAAAGAGCTGTTTGAGACGTTCTGTGCCGTCTGCCATGGGCTGGATGCGAAGGGAGGCGGGCCCGCTGCTGTGGCTTTGAAAACGCCTCCGCCCGACCTGACCCTGCTCTCTCGCCGCAACGGCGGGTCATTCCCTCTGATGAAAGTGACACACGCGATAACGGGCGACGAAATCATTTACGCCCACGGAACTCGCGAGATGCCGATTTATGGCGAACTGTTCCGCGGTATCCGGGATGAAGACACGTTCGTCACTCTGCGCGTTTCCCTGCTGAGCAGCTATCTTGCATCGCTGCAGAAGAAGTAACGGAGATTCCGATGATTGCGCAACTCGAAGAAAAGCAACTGAAGCCGCTGCCGCAAAGCCTGATGCAGGCAAATGTATTTCGCGCGGCGGGTCAATTCGGCCTGGAAGAGAAACCGATTCCGAAGGCTGGTCCCGGCGAAGCTGTACTCCGCGTCCGGCTCACCACGATCTGCGGGACTGACATCCACATCATTCGCAGCGAATATCCTGTCGCGCCGGGACTCACGATCGGGCATGAGGCTGTGGGGGTGATCCACGAGCTTGGACCGGGAGTAGAAGGCTATCACGTGGGACAACGCGTGATGACCGGCGCCATCACGCCGTGCGGCCAGTGCGAAGCGTGCCTGCGCGGCGATAAATCGCAATGCGGCGGCGCCCTCGGCGGATGGCAGCTGGGCAATACGATTGACGGCACGCAGGCGGAATTTGTCCGCATCCCGCATGCTCAGGCGAATCTGGCCGCGGTACCCGACAGCCTTTCCGACAGGCAGGTGCTCCTTCTCTCCGACATTGCCTCCACCGGATTCTCTGCCGCGGAGCGCGGCCATGTTCAGTTGGGGGACACGGTAGTCGTCTTTGCGCAGGGTCCCATCGGCCTCTGCGCCACAACCGGCGCACGACTTTGCGGGGCCGGCCGAATTATCGTGGTCGATTCCGATCCGAATCGTCTCCGGATGGCACGTGAATTCGGCGCGACTGATGTGCTCGAGGCGGGTCCCGACGTACTCGATCGAATCCGCCAGCTGACCAACGGAGCAGGCGCGGACGTCGCGATCGAAGCTCTCGGTACGCAGGGGACGTTCGAGAGCGCGCTGCGTTCCCTGCGTCCAGGCGGCACGCTTTCGAGCCTCGGCGTGTATTCCGGCCATCTGACGGTACCGCTCGATGCGTTCGGCGCAGGCCTGGCCGATCACACGATCGTGACCACGCTTTGCCCTGGCGGCAAAGAGCGCATGCATCGCCTGATGCGCCTTGTGGAGACGCATCGTATCGATCTGACGCCATTGCTCACGCACGAATTCCGGCTGGATCAGATCCACGAGGCCTATGATCTTTTTTCCTCACGCCGCGACAATGTTCTGAAGATCGCGATACAGGTGTCCTGACTATGTTGCCCTTCCGAGAAATTCTTTTCCCCGTCGATTATTCCGACGCTTCGAAAACGATGGTGCCATGGGTGACGAAGATGGCGAATCACTTCAACGCGAACCTTACGCTGCTGCATGCGTACTCGCCGGATTTCCTGGCATACACCGAGCTCGCGCCGCAGTTCGTGGAACTGAACGCCCATTCGCGCGGGTTTGAAGAGAACCGGCTGCAGGAGTTCGCCCACACGTCGTTTCCCGGCCGTCCGGTCAATACGATTGCGATGCTGGGCGATCCGGCCGCGGCGATCGAGAGCATGGTGGAGCATCAGGGGACCGACCTGATCATGCTTCCGACGCACGGCCGCGGACCGGCGCGCAGGCTGCTCCTCGGTTCAGTGACGACGAAGGTGCTTCACCATGTAAGCGCCGCCGTGTGGACCGCTACCAATGCGTGTCTGAACGCGACGCCGCCGAAGCGATACAAGTCGATCCTGAGCATTGTGGATGACAGCGAGGAATCCGAGGTCATTCTGCGTGCAGCCGCGGCGCTCGCCGCTGATTTCCAGGCGCAGTTGCGCGTCGCGACCGTGGTGCTGATGCCGACGCCGTCGCGAGGTCTGGATTTCGAGCACTACTATCAGCTCCTGCGAAGCGCTGCGCATGAACGTCTTCGTGAACTGAAGGACCGGTTGAATTTCGATGTGCCGTATTCGGTGCTCGAAGGTCCAATCTCGCGTGCTGTTCACGACGAAGCAGTCCGGCACAATGTGGATCTGATCGTCTCCGGCCGCGGAAGTTCGCAGGATGCCTTCGCGGCGCTGTTTTCGCGGCTTTACGATGTGATTCGCGAAGCTCCGTGTCCGGTGCTGAGCATCTGATCAGAGGCCGAACAGGAACGCGACGAACAGCGCGAACCCGGAGGCGAGCGCCAGTGTTCCCCATGCGCGGAATCGTTTCAGGTTCCACCACATGTAGAGGCCGGATGCGATCCAGATCATCATGGTCACCTGGATCACGTCCACAATGACGGCCCAGAAAATCTGCAGCGAGCCGTTGGTATCATAGCCGCCGCGCGTGTGGACTCGGCCCAGCAGAATACGGACATTGGCCCAGTTGCGCGTTGCGGTGACCCGCCGGGTGGCGGGATCGAACGTGATCTGGGTATTCGAAAGGAAGCGGACCTGATCGATGACGAGCTTCTCATCGTGCTCCGTCCATCGCACGACGAACGGCCCATCGAGCCCGTTGGCTTTCAGCAGGCGTTCCACGAAGGAGCGAGGGTCGCCCTGCCGGATGGCGGGCTCGGCCGTATAGAGGCGGTCAAACAGCGGCGCCATCTTCGGCTGCCCGCTGCCGAACCACGCCGGATGGTTGAACGCGGCCGAACTCAGCGCATAAAAAAGGAACCAGGGGATGAAGAACAAGCCGGAGTAGAGGTGTGTTCGCCGGTTGATCCTGTCGAAGCCGATGCGGCGTTTGTGGGTAACGATTGGTTGGGTGCCGGTCATTCGGGTCTCCCGTCAACTCGTCAGGATCAGTACGACAAACAGCGTGATGCCGCTCGACAGCACCGCCATTCCGGTGCTTCGCGTGATCTTCAGCCCCCACCACATCCAGAGGCCGGAGAGAATCCAGAAGGTCATCGCGACCACCACAATGTCGACGGAGACGGCCCACGCATTATCGGCCATGAACGAGCCGTAGCCGCGCCGGCGGTGCATTCGTTCAAGCAGCGACTGGACGGCGAAGTATTGTTTTTCGACGAGGAGATGCCGGTCGGCGAGCGTATAAGTGATTCGCCGCGGCGAGACGGCGTCATTGCGGATGACGGTGAGGGTCTTCCTGTCTTTGCTCAGCACGGCGCGGAAGCTGCCTTCGAGGTTGAGTTCCCGGAGAATCTCCTCGCCCATGAAATCCGCCGAGGCATCAGCGCTGAATTGTGCCGGGAAAACCTGTTGGCTCACCTTCTCCCAGGGCGTGGAGTAAAAATTCGGATGGAAGGCATCGCGATGAGTCATCGCGAGAGTACTGAGGGCGTAGAGCAGCACCCATGGCGTGAGGAACAGCGCCAGGTACATATGGGTCTGGCGGACGAACTTCGAAAACACCGCATCGAACATATCACGTCCGTTGCGGAGCGTCATCTAGTTGTCGTAGTGAATGGTGACCGTGAAGGGCGCTGTCTCGTCGACCATCTGATAGCGCGGCGGTACCTGGAAGAGCGAAGGATCCGGCTCAGCGGCGCTGAAGGTAGTTATGGTGTTGGTATTCTCGCGGTCGGGCTGTGTGTCTTTTGAAAGAAACACTCCGTACCGAGGCGATCGCCAGTCCTCCGTAATTCTCTGAACGGGAATGTCATTCCCCATGTACGAGCCAGGAGGAAACGTAATCGTTGTGCGCTGGCCGGTAACCGTGATACCGAACATCGTTTTTGTGCCAAGGTCCTCAGTCTGGGCGGTGCCGCCCGGGCCGTGTGCTGACGTGACTGGCGCCGCCGCCGGTGGGCGCGGCGTGGGGGTGCAGTACGGGATGCGGTACGCGGTATGGTGTACGGGGTCCAGAACATACACATAGCCCGCAACCGGATCGTCAATCTCTGCGAGCGTCACGAGACGCTGCGCTCCCTGGCGGCCGAAATTCGCCGTCCTTTCATCGAAGCGCATTCGACCGTACGAATCGCGATATTGCATCGGGCCAGTCGATGGCGGGTGCGTCAGATGTCCTCCATTCGGGAGGGTCTGGACTGACGTCTGCGTGTGCTGGGCGCTGAACGGAGCCCCTGTTTCCGTCTTTCCATAAAACGCACGCGGCGCCGGTATATTCCAAGTCCTTTCGGTGGCAGTCCCACCGCCGCTGCCGCCGGTTGTAAGGTTCCCCGGACATGCCGGGAGTGAAAATGCGGGAACGCAACCAGCCACCAGTAACGCAAGCGCTGCTCCTGCCGAAGAGAGGCGAGAGATCACGGGAGCACCTCCTGCCACGTAGTACGTCCGCGTGCCAGGGAAGGTGTCAGGGAAGGGTCAAAAAGAGGTGCGTGTAAGCACTTTTTAAATCAGGAAATCGTTAAGTCTGATCCAGGCGCACGGTCAGCCGGCCGATCGTGTCCCGCCGCGCGGCTTGTCTTCCGTCGAGATACACCGTGAGCCCGGCGCCGCGGCCGAACTTCCGGCCATTCCGATCCCAGAGGATCGAAACCGAACGGCCGTGATAAGGAACGTTGTCGAGACAGAACCAGTCCCACGCCGGATCGGCCAGAGGATTCACCTCGAACGTATCGCCCGCCGCGGGCCGCAATCCCGCGAGTCCGGTGATGATGAGATCGCAATAGGCGGAATGATTATAGTGATCGCCGCGTCCGTAGAATGTGCGCTTGCGGATTTTCATTGTGCGCGCGATCCATTGGCCGGTCTCCGGATTCTGATTCTCGTCGATCCACGGAATCACGCGGCCATCCTCCAGCTTGAGCTGCTGGCTGTGCGTGTAGATCGCGAGTGTCGTCCGGTAATCGGCGGGTGAGATTGCATTCTGCTGACGATCATTGAGCACGTTCGCCAGACCGCGAAGAGTGATTGTGGTGGCAAACGGCCATGCCGGCCCGTTCCACTTGCAGTCATCGCCGACGTAATCGAGTTTGTACAGAGGACTCCGCCGCTCCGTGGTTGTCGGCCCGTATGGCGCGAAGAAGCCCTGCGGATCCATGAGTTGCTTCCACGCTTCTTCGCAGCCCTTGCCCTTCTCCGGCAGTTCGAAATACCAGGGTGTGAATCCGATGGCCTCGCGAACCGGAACGAACTGGCCCTGCTCGTCCAGCGTTTCGAAAAAGCGCGCTTCCGGATTCCACAGCTTTTGCTGCACGAGCCGCCGCAGTGTTTCCGCCTTCGCCTGATAGCGGCTTTCGATATCGCGCCTGCCCGAAAGTCCCGCGATGCGCGCGATCGCCGCCGCGTTCCCATACATGCAGGAATTGATGCTCGGCCGGATATTTTTCACCTTGCGCCCGCCGCTGGCGGATTCTTCCATGCCGTCGGACACGTCGCGCTGCCAGAACAATCCGCTCGGCGTCAGCCGCTCCTGCTCCCATCGAGTGTAGTCGGCTTCGAGCGCATCCAGATAAGCCGTCGCCACCGCGCGGTCGCCATGGACATCGAGAATATCGCCGACACCCCACGCCACCCAGCCGGTGAACTGATTCAGGTTCTTTGCGAGTCCGCCGCCCGCGCCGCCGCGGAGCCAGTAGTGGATGTCCTGATCGATATAGCCGCGCTCCCGCAGCCATCGGCCCTCCGCGATGTGATGACCCAGCGCGCAGCTCAGCGCATTGTATTCACCCGCGTGGCTTACCGGCTTCAGGAATTCGGTGATGATATAGCCGACCGGCGTCGCTTTGATGGCTTTGCGATATGTCCACCAGCGGTAATAGTAGATCTGCTCGGTGGCTTCGTCCGG
>CAZPZE010000403.1:0-7313 GCA_964590625.1 uncultured Solibacteraceae bacterium | reverse complement strand
GGGAGGCAGCCTGCTGATCGACGATGCGGCTCTTGGCCCATCCGGTGGAAGGCGCGCAGCCGCAGCCGAGGAACTTCAGGCGGGTCTCCGCGACGAGTCCGATGATGACCCTTGTGTAGCTGCTGCCCGCGTCAATGCCGGTTGCGAGTATGGGTTTGGGTGTCATGCAGTGTCCTTAGCGCACCAGAATTCGGTCATCCAGCCGCAGATCGAAGATGGACGCCTGAGGCGAGTCTTCGTGGATCTGACGGTAGTGGGTGACGAAGTTGCGATAGCGGGAGCGGTAGTGCTGATCGCCCAGCCATAATTCGACGGCGTGGCCGTCCACACCTGCGACGACGCGGAGGTCTTCCAGCGCGGCGGCGTTGATTTCCGAGATGTCTTTGGCCTGCGGGCCGAGGTCGGCGAGCAGGTGCTGCATGGCTTCGACGCGCTTCTGGCGCGCGGCTTCAGTCTGGTCTTCCGAGATGCCGCTCAGCACGGGGAGCGGAAAGCGCGCGCGGGGCGGGATGGAAAGCAGAACGCCGTTTTCGTCAATGAGAGCGAGCCAGTGGCGCGCGGAATGGGCCATGGGAAGGCTGGCGAAGGCGGCCGGCTTGCGCTCCTCGATGGTGATGCGGATTTTGTCCGGCCAGACGCGCATGACGGTGGCGTCGCGGACCCAGTCGATGGCGAGGAGGTGGCGGCGGCGTTCGTCGAGCGGGATATCGAAAACGCTCTTGCCGGCATCCCGCGCGAAGACGGCGTGGATGCGGGCGACGCTCGAATAGACCGCGCCCTGGACTTCGATTCCTTTGCACCCGGCGGCGCATTCGAGTGAGAAGCGCGGATCGCGCAGCATGAAGGACCGAACCTGCATGCCCGCGTAAGCGACGCTGCCGAAGATGGCGGACCAGATGGAAATCCGCAGCACCATGCGCCAGTTGATTTTTGGCTTCTTTGGTTCAGGCGGCTTTGGCATTGGCTTTGAGAGCCTCCAGAATTTTTTCGCCGAGCAGCGAGACACTGCCCGCGCCGAGCGTGATGATGAGGTCGCCGGGCTGCGCGCCGTCGATGACGGCTGCGATGCCTTCGTCGGTCGTGGCAGCGTATTCGGCATCGCGATGACCGAATTCGCGCATGCGCGCGGCAAGCGACTGTGAGTTGACGCCTTCGATGGGCTGCTCGGAGGCGGCATAGATATCGAGGACGACGGCGCGGTCGGCCGAGTGGAAGGCGCGGGCGAATTCGTCCATGAGGTGCATGGTGCGGGTGTAGCGGTGCGGCTGGAACAGCACGCGAACGCGGCCGCTGCCGGTGCAGGAACGCGCGGCGGCGAGCGTGGCCAGAATTTCGGTGGGGTGGTGGCCGTAGTCATCGACCACGCGGATACCATTGACCTCGCCCTTGACTTCGAAGCGGCGGCCGACGCCGGTGAACTTCGCGATGCCTTCGCGCGCGGTTTCGAGCCTGACGCCCAATTCGAGGGCGACGGCGATGGCGGCGGTGGCGTTGAGAACGTTGTGAGCGCCCGGGCTGTTCACGCGGAACATGCCGAGATCGGCCGTGCGAGTGCGGAGCTGAAAATCGCTGTGCATGCCTTCGCAATTGGTTTCGCCGGGCTGGTAATCGGCCTGAGAGCTGCGGCCGTAGGTGATGCGGCGGCGGCGAATATCCGGGAGGATGGCCTGGACGTTTTCGTCATCGAGGCAGACGATGGCGGCGCCGTAGAACGGAACTTTGTTGACGAATTCGGTGAAGGCGGCGCGGATGGTCTGGATGTCGGCGTAGTGATCGAGATGCTCGCGGTCGATATTGGTGACGACGGCGAGGATGGGGGAGAGCTTGAGGAACGAACCATCGCTCTCATCCGATTCGACGACGAGGAAATCGCTTTGGCCGACGCGCGCGTTGGAACCGCCCATGGCAGCGGCTTTGCCGCCGACGACGACGGTGGGGTCCATGCCGGCGTGGCTCAGGATGGCGGCGACCATCGAAGTGGTGGTGGTCTTGCCGTGGCTGCCGGCAATCGCGATGCCGTACTTGAGACGCATCAGCTCGGCGAGCAGTTCGCCGCGCGGGATGACGGGGATGCCGAGGCGGCGCGCTTCCTGCACCTCGGGATTCGATTCGCTGACGGCGGAGCTGACGACGAGAGCACGCGCGCCGGCGAGGTTCTTCGCGTCGTGACCTTCGTAGATTCTGGCACCCAATTTAGACAGTTTTTCGGTGGTGGGTGAAAGCTTGAGGTCCGAACCGGAGATAGTGTAGCCGAGGTTCAGGAGCACTTCGGCGATGCCGCTCATTCCGATGCCGCCGATTCCCGCGAAATGCAGATGCTGCCTGGAAAAAAACATTTTGAATCACTATTGTTTCGGGCTCCGGCCCGTGCTGTCAATGTTTTTTGAAGAAGAGGAGGCCGGCCCGGGGGCCGGCTGCGGAGCAGGGGCTCCGCCCCCCACTGCCATGAGTATTTCGGCGGCGCGGCGCGCGGAATTCGGATGAGCGAGGCTGCGGGCTGCTTCGGACATGGCGCGAAGGCGTTGGGGCGCGGCTGCGAGATCGCGCACTGCTTCGAAAAACTTCGGTCCGGTCCATTCTTTGTCGGTGGAACGGAGCGCAGCGCCGGCGCGTTCGAGCACCTGCGCGTTGCGCGTCTGGTGATCGTCGGCGGCGAAGGGGAAGGGGATCAGGATGGAGGGCTTGCCCGCGGCGGCGAGTTCAGATACCGCGCCTGCACCGGAGCGGCAGACGATGAGGTCGGCCTGCGCGAAGGCGCCGGGCATGTCGGCGATGAAGGGGACGAGTTCGCCTTTGAGCCCGGTAGCGGCGAAGTCGCGCGCGAGTTCGGAATGCTGGGCAGTGCCGGTCTGGTGGATCAAGCGAACGTTAAGACCGGAGGCGAGGAAGAGCGGCCAGGCGTCGCGCGCGGCGTTGTTGAGAGTGCGGGAGCCCTGGCTGCCGCCGGTGATCAGGATGGTGAATTCGTCAGAAGGTGATTTCGCGGGAACGTTGAAGAATTCCTCACGCACCGGCAGTCCAGTGAGTTCGGTACGGCCGGCTGGGAAGTAGCGGCGCGTTTCTTCGAAGTTGATGAGGGCGCGGGAAACCCAGCGGGCGATCCATTTGTTGGTGGCGCCGGGGATGGCGTTCGGCTCCATTACGATGACGGGGACGCCGCGGACGAGAGCGGCGATCACGGGCGGTCCGGCGACGTAGCCGCCCATGCTGAAGACGGCGGCGGGTTGCCAGACGCGGAAATCGGCGAGCTGGCCGAAGAATTCGGCGATGAGACGCCAGAGGCTCGAGATCTTCGTGAGCACGCCGAGATTCTTCAGGCCGCCGACGCGGATGATTTTGAGGGGGAATCCGGCGGCGGGGACGAGGCGGGCTTCGACGCCGCGCTCGGTGCCGACGAATTGCGGGGTGTGCCCGGCGCGCGCGAGTTCTTTCGCGACGGCAATGGCCGGGATCACGTGACCGCCTGTTCCTCCTCCTGCCATGACGAAAGTCACCCGGCGTGCTCCGAGACGTTCATGAGGACGCCCACCAGGGCGAGGGTGACGAGCAGCGAGCTGCCGCCATAGCTGATCATCGGCAGCGGAAAACCTTTTGTGGGGAGGATGCCGAGCACGACGCTGATGTTGAAGAATGCCTGGACGAGCAGCAGGGTCGTGATGCCGAGCGCGAGATAGCGGCCGAATTCGTCGTGGACGAGAACGGTAGCGCGAAGGCCGCGCCAGAGGACGATTATGAAGCCGATCAGGACACCGACGGTTCCGAAAAGTCCCCACTCTTCGCCGATTACGGCGTAGATCGTGTCGGTGTGGGCTTCGGGGAGATAGAAGAGCTTCTGCCTGCCTTCCATGAGGCCGACGCCGATGGGTCCGCCGGAGCCGACGGCGATTTTGGCCTGTTCGGCCTGGTAGTTGGTGTCCTGCGTGACGGCGGTTTTCTTCATCTGGCTGCGAATCCATCCGTGGGTGTCGATCTTGTCGACGTAGTGGAACGTGGGATCAATGAAGCGGACGATGCGGCCCAGACGATACGGCTTCTGCCAGACCGCGGCAAGACAGATGAGGAAGATGGCGATGCCGGCGAAGCCAATGTAGCGCATTTCGAGGCCCGCGACGAAGAAGATGATGGCGGCGGTGAGGACGATGACGATGGCGGTGCCGAGGTCGGCGACCATGACAGCGATGGTCAGGAATCCGACGGCGAGGATGGCGGGCGCGAGCGTGTAACGGCTGTTGATGGCGCGCGATCGCAGCGCGATGAAGTAAGCGAGGAAGACAACGAGCGCAGGTTTGGCGAATTCGGAGGGCTGGATTTCGCCGATGGGGAGGCGAATCCAGCGGTGCTGGTTGCCGATGAAATAGACGACGACCAGCGCTGCCATCACGATGGCCATGGCTACGAATGCGACTTCGGGCTTCTGCAGCTTGCGGTAGTTCAGGCCTTTGAAGAAGAGCATCAGCGGGATGGAGACAACGACCCAGGCGAGCTGTCGAATAGCGAAGTAGTAGCTCGATCCCATGCGGCTTTCGGCCACGACACTGGAGGCGCTGTAGACCATGAGGGAGCCGAACAGGACCATCAGGACGACGGTGATGAAGAGGATTTTGTCTGTCTTAAGCCGTTGCGCCATGCTGGAGATCCTTTACGAGTTGCTTGAAAACGCGTCCGCGTTGTTCATAGTTCTGAAACTGGTCAAAGCTGGAGCACGCGGGGGCGAGGAGGACGACATCGCCGGGCTGTGCTTTCGACGAGGCTTCGGTGAGGGCCTGTGCGATGGTGCCCGCGTGGATGAGCGGGAGGGCGCCTTCGAGATGGCTTGCGATCTTCTCTTCGGCTGCGCCGATGAGGATCGCGGCTTTGGCTTTCGCGCCGAGTTTTTCGCGCATCACGCGGTAGTCGCTGCCTTTGTCGGTGCCGCCGAGAATGACCCAGAGGTTGCCGGGGAAAGAATCGATGGCTTTCATGGCGGCGTCGACGCTGGTGGCTTTGGAATCGTTGTAATAGCGGACGCCGTTGATTTCGGCGGTGAACTCGAGGCGGTGTTCCACGGCGCGGAACGTGCGGACGGCGGCGGCGATGGCCTCGAGCGAGACGCCCGCGATGGATGCGGCGTGAGCGGCGGCGAGCACGTTTTCGGCGTTGTGGAGGCCGGGGATGGGGATTTCGGAGAGCGGCATCAGCGCGTTCGAGCCGAGCCAGACTTTGTCGTCATGGATATCGGCGCGGCTGAACCAGAATCTGGTGGCGGGGGTGAGATCGGCGAAACTGCGGCAGATGGGATCGGCGGCGTTCAGGACGGCGTAGCTGCCTTCGCGCTGCATGCGGAAGAGATTGCTCTTGGCCGCGACGTAGTTTTCCATCGAGTGGTGCCGATCGAGGTGATTCTGCGTGACGTTGAGGCAGACGCCGACGTGCGCGCGGAAGGTGCGGGCGGTTTCGAGCTGGAAGCTGGAGAGCTCGATGACGTTCCACTGATCTTCGCGCGAGTTTTCGGTCATGGCGACGACGGGCGTGCCGATGTTGCCGCCAACCTGGACCGGAACGCCGGCGGCGGCGAGGATGTGGCCAGTGAGCGAGGTGGTGGTCGTTTTGCCGTTGGAGCCGGTAATGCCGATGATTTTGCCGCGGAGGAAGGGCGCGGCGAGCTCGATTTCGCCGATAACGTTGATGCCACGGGCGCGCGCGGCGTTGAGCGGCGCGAGATCGGCGGGGACGCCGGGGGAAAGAACGATGAGGTTCCAGGGTTCGGCGAAGAGATCGTCGGACTGGAGGCGGAAGCCAGGGATGTCGCGCGGCTTGAGGTCGGTCGCGGTGACGCTGGCGCCGCGCGCGCGCAGGAAGGCGACGGAGGCCTGGCCCGACTTCTCCATGCCAACTACGAGCGCGTTGATGCCTTCGAGTTTCATCGTAGTTTCAGAGTCGTGAGGGCGAAGAGCGCGAGAACGAGGCCGGCGATCCAGCAGCGCGCGATGCTTTTCGATTCCTGCCAGCCGAGCGCTTCGAAATGGTGGTGGATGGGCGCCATCTTGAAGATGCGCTTCTTGCGGAGTTTGAAGCTGCCGACCTGGAGGATGACACTGAGGAGCTCGATGACGAAGACGCCGGCGATGAACAGCAGCAGAATTTCCTGTTTGATGAGGATGGCGACGACCCCCATCACACCGCCCATGGAGAGGGAGCCGACGTCGCCCATGAACATGTCCGCCGTGTGAGCGTTCCACCAGAGGAAGCCGAGGCTGGCGCCGGTGAGGGAGCCGCAGAAGATACTGAGCTCGGCGGAATGCGGATTGCGGACGATCTGCAGGTATTGAGAAAGCTCGCGGTGTCCGCCGACGAAGGCGAGGACGGTGAGCGCTCCGCCAGCAATCACCATGAGGCCCGCGGCGAGGCCGTCGAGGCCGTCCGTGATGTTGACGGCGTTGCTGGAGCCGACGACGACGAGGACGACGAAGATGTAAAACTCGATGAACGCGAACGGGAATGTGTAGGGACTGTTCATCAGGGAATGGATGAGCAGATCCGGGCGGAAGGATTTGATGAACGGAATGTTGAGCTCAGTGGTATAGAGATTCCGGTAGCGCATCCAGGCGAGGACGCCGGTGAGGAGCGCGGCGACGAGCATCTGCATTCCGAATTTCTGGCGGGCAGTGAGACCGAGGTTGCGCTTGTTCATCACCTTCGCGTAATCGTCAATGAATCCGATGACGGCATAGGAAAGCATGCCGAACATGGCAATCCAGACGTAGGTGTCTGTGAGATCGGCCCAGAGCAGAGTGGGGCCGACGGTGCAGGCGAGGATAAGCAGGCCGCCCATGGTAGGCGTACCGGCTTTCTTGTGGTGCGATTGCGGGCCGTCCTCGCGGATGCTTTGTCCGAAGTTCAGCTCGCGCAGCCTGCGGATGACCCAGGGGCCGAGCAGAATGCCGAGAAAAAGCGACGTGAGGCTGGCGAACATGGTTCGCGAGGTCACGTATCCGAACACGCGGAAGGCGGAGACGACAGTGTGCAGCTTTACGTAGAGCAGCCAGTACAGCATGGGAAAGTTTCTATCGCCTCATTTCACGGCGCCGGCGGTTTCTTCCGCCAGCGCGCCTTCCAGTGCGCGTTCCACGCGAACACCGCGCGAGCCTTTGAACAGAACGGCGTCGCCCGGTTTGAGAAATCGTCTGAGATATTCGCCCGCCTCTTCCGGAGTATCGAAAAATAACGCGGCGCCGCCCGACAATCCCGCTGCGATAGCTTCGTCTACTATCCAGCGTCCGGCGCCGCGTATGCCAATCACGGCATCAATGCCCTGTTCCGCGACGAATCTTCCC
>CAZPZE010000402.1:0-2108 GCA_964590625.1 uncultured Solibacteraceae bacterium | reverse complement strand
GCCACGGGAGCGGGCGGAATCTGCGCCGGACCGTGCAGGATCAGGGTCAGCGGGCACCAGACGAGGAAGATCACCACCATCACGGTCGTGATCTGCATGATCCGCAGCGCCTTGCCGCTTGATTCGTGCATGCCCTTGACGTTCAGCCACCAGAAGTACATCGTGACCAGTACCGCGAACCCAGCCGAAAACCAGTTGGGGGAAACGCGCAGACTCGAATGCGCCATCCCCGCCACCTCATTGGTGAGCCCTGCCAGATATTGGCCGGCGCTGACGACGCTGATTGGGCCGGTCAGGATGTAGTCGAACAGCAAAGAGGAAACCGAGATGCGCGCAATGAACGGGCCCATGGCATCGCGCACGACCACATACACGCCGCCGCGGACGAACATCGACGAGCTTTCGATGTAGACCGAGCGCACCGCGAAACTGAAGAGCATCACGGCGAGCACGAACCAGGGCGCGCTTCGTCCGATGGCCTTCTCGGCAATGCCGCCCGCGTAAAAGGCCGAGGACGCCAGATCGCTCAGAACGATGGAAGCGGCGCGAAAGAAGGAAATGAAGGCCAGCGCAACGGTGGTGGCAACCACTACCCGCGGGACGCTGCGAGGCTCAGACTGTGACAAACGAATCTCCTGATTCCGCTGTCCTTATGCCTGACAGCCTCTCAAATTTGGCCTGCGGGGTTAGCTGACGGGCTGGAGCTTGAAAGTACTCCGTCCGGTTCCTCCGGACTTCGCCCCCGAACCTACTGGGTCCCCCGCTTGCATTGCAAAGAGTGTTGCAATGAATTCAGCAACTTCAGATTAGCATGGGAATGTGCCGAACCTGACAAGCCCGGAATGACGAACGAAGAACTGGCGAAATCCATAGTCGAGCGTTTGCGCGCGCAGGGCCACTCCGCGTGGCTGGTGGGCGGATGCGTGCGTGACCTGCTGCTGGGCCGCGCGCCGAAAGATTTTGACGTTGCGACGTCGGCCTGCCCGGAGGAATTGCTGCGGCTTTTTCCGGGCTCCGGGCAGGTGGGCGCGCATTTCGGCGTGGTTCTGGTGCACGACGGTGAAGCGCACGTGGAGGTCGCCACCTTCCGCAGCGATCTCGATTACGCTGACGGACGCCGCCCGAGCGCGGTCCACTTCGAGACCAGCCCTGAGCAGGATGTTCTGCGCCGCGATTTCACTATCAACGCGCTGCTGCTCGATCCGGCGACGAATGAAGTGATCGACTACACCGGCGGCCGTGCCGATCTCACGGCAGGCATCATTCGCGCGATCGGAGATCCAGTGCGGCGATTCCGCGAAGACCACCTCCGTCTGCTCCGCGCCGTGCGTTTCGCCGCGCGCCTGAATTTCACCATCGAGCCCGCCACGTTCGCGGCCATGAAGCAGTTGGCGCGGTCCATCCACGGCATTTCCGCCGAGCGCATTCGCGACGAGATCTCACGCATCCTGACGGAAGGCGGCGCGCGGCGCGGTTTCGAACTGCTCGATTCCTCCGGGCTGCTGCAGGAAGTTCTGCCGGAGGTTTCGGCGCTCAAAGGCGTGGAACAGCCGCCCGCGTTTCATCCGGAGGGCGACGTCTGGACCCACACGCTGATCATGCTTGAAGGGCTGAAGAATCCGCCGCTCGATCTCGCGCTGGGAGTGCTGCTGCATGACATCGGCAAGCCCGCGACTTTCCGGATGGCCGATCGCATCCGCTTCGATGGCCACGTGGAGAAGGGCGTCGAGATCGCGCACCGGATTCTCAACCGGCTGCGCTATCCGGGCGCGGTGATCGAACAGGCGGAAGCCCTGATCGCGAATCACATGAAGTTCAAGGACGTGCCGGCCATGCGCGAAAGCCGTCTCAAGCGCTTCCTGCGGATGCCGAAGTTCGAAGAGCATCTCGAACTGCATCGCCTCGATTGCCTATCGAGCCACGGCAGCCTTGAAAACTACGATTTCGCCATCCGCAAACTGAACGAAGCGCCGCCGGAGCAACTCCGCCCAAAGCCGCTGATCACCGGCCGCGATCTGATTGGCGCCGGCTTCACTCCTGGGCCAAAATTCGGTATTGCGCTTCACGAAGCGGAGGACGCCCAGCTCGAAGGGCGCGCCAAAACCCAC
>CAZPZE010000401.1:0-6140 GCA_964590625.1 uncultured Solibacteraceae bacterium | reverse complement strand
TAGTAGAGCATCAGCAGGATGCCCGTGACGATCAGCAAAAGGAAAGTGAGGGCGCTGAGTGTGCCCAGAAACCAGGTGTTCCGGATATCAAGCGACTTTTGCCGGATCCGCACCGGGAAGACATGCAGGAAGAGATTTTGCTTGACGGCGAGCGCATAGCGAAGCTTAGGGTTATCCAGGCCGCCGCGGAAGATCGATTTCCAGACTCTGGACTCGCGCAGGTCCATTACGCGATCCTGACGAACTTCGGCGAAGGGAGCACGATAGACCGGTCCACCATGAAGTCACCCGTATCGGCACTCCAGAGCTTCAGCCACGGCAGCGGTTGTGGCGCTGGTCCGGCCACCTTGATGCCGTCCCGGTTGAAGCGGCTGCCGTGGCAGGGGCAGGCAATGAGATCGAGTTCCGGCACCCAGGCGGTATGGCAGCCCAGGTGAGTGCAGGTGGCGGAAAGAGCATAGAGACCGCGATCGCCATGAACGATGTAAATGGAGGCGTTCGTGTAGGGCGTCACCGAGAGTTGCGGAAACTGGTCCGAAGGCCCCGCGTTGACAATGGGCGAAGGCTCATAGAGGACATTCGGCGAGAGGAATTCATAGCCGTACAGCGCCGCGCCAACACCGCTTGCGCCCAGGCAGCACCAGCCGAGTTTTTCGATTGCATCGCGTCTGCTCTGTTCTCCGTCCATTTGCGCCGGGCCCTACTGTGCCTTGAGGACGAAATCCAGCGCGGCTGAGGACTTCGGGATCGTGACGCTCTTCGACAGGGTCCTCATTCCCTCATGCCACGCCTTTACGGTATAGGTGCCCGGCGGGATGTTGGCGATCGTGTAAGTCCCGTTGGCGCCGGTCGTCGCAAAATACGGCGTCGGCGAAATCATCAGGAATGCGGACATCTGCGGGTGGACATTGCACCCGAGAGGCACGATACCTGATGTCTTGAAAACCCACGAGCGCACCTGACCCGTGGGCCAGGTACCGAGATTGTGGGCGAGCTTTTCGTTGCCGGCGACGGAGTCCCAGAAGATGTTGTGGCGGGTTCTGTCGCTGTTGTGAAAGTCGACAGTCTGGCCGCGCTGGGCGACGATGACATGGGGGCGGAACATGATGCCCCTTTGATCGATCACGACGTGCGCCGCGGGCGGAGCGAATGTCTTGCCTTGAATGGCGGCGACGTAGACGATGGAATCGGCGGCTTCCGGGCCGCCGGTCACCTTGCCGGTAAGAGTGGCCGCATTCAGCGTGGAAGTGGCAGCGGCAAGGGCAGCGCACAGGCAGGGGGCGCAGAAACGATTCAGAGTGATCACGGCTTCACCGGTCAGGAAGCGGCACGCCGATTTCCTGGTCGCGGTACGCGCCTGGTCAATGGTTTAGCGCCGCCGCGTTATGGGTCCTGCGCCCGATAGCTACGCCATTTCACGCAGCATTCGAGCCGGCAGCCGTCGAAAATCGGCGAGTGGCGCGGATCTTCATCAGCCCGCTTGATCGCGTTTCCGGTACCACGATTGCACCCTCGACGAACATGGCAGTCTTCCCGATTCATCCGGCTCATCCCGAACGAATCTGCTGGGGATGTGAACAGATGTGCCCCGCCGACGATATGTCCTGCGGCAACGGAACAATCCGTTCTCCTCACCCTGTCGAACTGATGGGAGATGACTGGTACGAATTCACTATGGAAAGAGAGTCGATGTCGGCTGGAGATAAAGATCCCGTCATCACGCCTGACTCCTGACCAGCGACCCGCCGGCATTGTGCTGCTACGCACTCGAATCGCGTCAAATAACGCAGGAAATCTCGCGCATACTCCTTCGCCGGATGAAAGTTATCTCCTCCTGCCTGCGTTAAATGACTGCAGGCATTGATTCTGGCCACAGCCCCAGGGTTCCTCCGAAGCCGAATGTTTAGGGATGCCGCGTGCACGACAGCAGGAAGCCAGACCATGTCACAGGCATGCGGCACTTGCATATGAACTCTGCTTCTGCAGGCAAAGACCAGATCGCGGCCCTATCACTTAGCCGGAGCCGGGGGTGATGCCAGATGAGCGCGCTCTTCTGGCAAATACTCGGACGCACCGCCGAGACGGAGTTTATCTTTTCCTTGTTTCATCTCCTGCTCGCCGGTGTGGGATTACTGGTGCTGCTGCGCAACCGCTTTGACCAGCTGAACAACCCCGCGCGGCGTCTTCTCATCGCTGCTTTCACCTTCTTCGCCGTGCAATTCGCCATCGGAACACTCCGGTACGGGACATCCTTTTTCTTTGACAACCAATGGAACGGCCCGGGATTTCTCTGGCTGGCCCGCCTGCTTGGTGCGCCGGCGATTATGCTCGCGGTAGGCGGGCTGGTCACATCGGTCCGCGAAGAATGGAAGCAGAGAACCGTCACATGCGTAGCCTGTCTGGGCGCCGCAGTGCTGGTGACGGCACTGTTCGACCTCGGCTTCTGGTCGCAGAACCCAGCCTCGATCGCGTCGTTCCACAAGATCGCGCTGGCCGTTGCCGACCTTCTGCCGGCACTGGCGGCTGCGCTTGCGTGGCTGGCGCTGGCCCGCGCGGGCGAGCGCTGGTTCAATCCTTCACGGCTCACTTTGTTCTTCTTCGCCGGATCGGGCATCGTCTCTGCCGCAGTTCCGTTCGCCGGACCTGTGGTTGCGAATGCGGCCTGGCACGCTTTCGAGCACTTCGTCTCCTTCGCGCTGGTGACGCTGGCGTGGGCGCTCGGCGAACGCTCGGCCAATCTTTTCGACCGCGTTTTCGTACGCCTGAATCTGAGCTTCATTCTGCTGGCGAGCATTATTATTCTCAGCACCGTGGGGCTGGAACGTTTCCAGTACGTCAAATTCGCGGAGCAGAGATCGTCCAGTCTCGCGGAGTATCTGCGTGGATTCCTGAGTTACTACAGCGGCCGCGGTGAAAACCTGGCTGCCATTCTGCAGCGCCCCGAAGTCATGCGCCGGATCATTGTAGGCTTCGGCGAACTGCCCGATTTCGAGCGCCTGGAGATCTATCTGGGGCCTGACCGCGCCGTCTTCCGCTACGCGCGGGACAAGACCATTTCCCAGGAAGTGGGGTCGGCTCCGCAGGGCGGATCGCCCGCCCCCGCACAACTGGAAGACAGCGAGACTTCCGCCGCTTCCTTCCGGATGATCGGGCTTCCCGTATTTCCCGTCCGCAACACAGGCGATCGCATCGAACTCTACGGCGCCACGCAATATATCAACCGCAATATCGGCACCTACATCGTCGTCATCTATCTCTTATTTACCGTGCTGGTGGCAACCAGCATTGTCCTTGTGGGAATGATCGTCAGGAACGCGGATTCGTCAATTCAGAAACAAAACGCCGAGATCCGGAAGATCGGAGAACAATTGCTCCAGGCGGCGAAGCTGGCGTCGATCGGAGAACTGGCGGGTGGCGTGGCGCACGAAATCAACAACCCCATCACCGCCATTCTTTGCACTGCCACGCATCTGATTGACCGCCGCCGTGATACCAGCCTGACCACGCGCGACCGTCGCGATATTGGCTTCATCGCCGAACAGTCCGAGCGCATTACCGCCATCGTGAGCAAGCTGCTGACGTTTTCCCGCCAAAGCCGCATGGAACTGTCGCTGTGCAATGTGAACCTCGTCGTCGAGTCCGCGATATCGCTGATCGAGTTTCGCCTGCATAACGGAAGCGTCACTCTGAAGCGTGAACTGGCGGACCGGTTGCCTGCAGTCTCCGGCGACGCCAATCGCCTGGCGGAGGTCCTCGTGAACCTGATGAACAACGCGCTGGATGCGATGCCTGCCGCGGGAACCCTCACCGTCCGCACCGAGACGCCGGATCCGGATCATGTGCGTATCGCCATTACCGATACCGGCAGCGGCATTGATCCAGTCCAGATGGACCGCATCTTCGATCCGTTCTTCACTACCAAAGAGCCGGGTAAAGGCACCGGGCTTGGCCTCTCCATCAGCCACGGCATCGTCCGCGGACACCAGGGCGAGATTCAGGTGCAGAGCGCCCCGGGCGCAGGCAGCACATTCGCGGTGATTCTTCCGCTGGAGGCCGTATGAGTTCCCGCAATGAATCCGTCAAACGAATTCTCGTCATCGACGACGATCGCGCAGTTCTGCAGAGTTGCCTCAACATCCTGAGCGATGAAGGTTATGACATCGAAACCGCCGGCGGCGGACAGGAGGGCGTGGACGCGCTGAGGCATGCGGCATTCGATCTGGCGCTCGTGGATCTCAAGATGCCGGGTTTGAGTGGTCTCGAAGTTCTGAAAGCGATTCGACGCTTTGATTCCGAATTAGTCGTCGTTATCTTCACGGCGTACGCGACCATCGAAACCGCGGTGGAAGCCATCAGGCTCGGCGCGTTCGATTACGTCACGAAACCATTCACCGCATCGGAACTCGTCGGCACGGTGGAGAAAGGACTGCAGCGCGCGGCTCTGAACCGCCCGGCGCCCCCGGTTCGCGGAAAGAGCTCTCCATCGCCGGAAGGCCACATGATCTGGCGCAGTTCCGTGATGGAAGGCGTGGCCAATACGCTGCGCAAAGTGGCGGCGAGCGAATCGAATGTGCTCATCACCGGCGAAAGCGGCACCGGCAAGGAAGTCGCCGCGCACTGGATTCACCTGCACAGCCGCCGCGCGGGAGATCCTTTTATCGCCGTCGACTGCGCGGCGATTCCGGACAATCTGCTCGAAAGTGAGCTGTTCGGCTACGAGAAAGGGGCCTTCACCGGCGCCGATCACCGGAAGCGCGGTCTGCTGGAACTCGCCGACAACGGCACCCTTCTGCTGGATGAAATCGGGGAAATGAGCCTGGCGCTCCAGTCCCGTCTGCTTCGGACCATGCAGGAACGCTCGTTTCGCCGGCTCGGAGGCGAACAGCTCATCTCCGTCAACATCCGGCTGATTTCCTCCACCAATCGCGACCTCGAAGCTGCCGCCGCCCAGGGACAGTTTCGGGGCGACCTGCTTTACCGCCTCAACGTCGTGAAGGTCCTGATGCCGCCTTTGCGCAGCCGCGAAGGAGACCTGGATCTGCTGAGCCGCCATTTTCTCGATCTTCACGCGGCGCGGGTCGGACGCGGGCAGATCGGGATTTCGCCCGAGGCCGCGTGCGTCATGCGCCGTTATGAATGGCCCGGCAACGTGCGGGAACTGGAAAATGTGATGGAACGCGCCGTGGTCCTGAACGAAGACGGCGTGATCGGCCTCGCCGATCTGCCGGACCATATCCTGGAGGCGGCCGATTCGCGTGAGCCCCAGGGCTGCGTTGCTTCCTGGCACGACGCTCGCGCGCTGTGGATCGAAAATCAGGGCAAGCAATACTTCAGCGACCTCCTCACCCGTCACAAAGGGAATATTTCAGGAGCCGCGCGTGAAGCCCGCATCAGCCGCAAGAGCTTCTATCAGCTTCTGAAGAAACTCGATCTCGAATCCCGCCGCCAGTAATCTCCGTGTAAGTCAGCGCTAAGTGCAGGTCAGGACGGCTTACGCTGTCCTGTATCTGATGTTTATCTGTTACCCGCGGGTAACACTGCCAATCCGGTCGTTACTTGCGGGTAACAGAAAATCAGCCCCTCTTCCTCCGCTCACACCGCACAAAGCGTCAGATTTAAACGGTTTCGCGAATAAGCACCTTTCTGGCGTTCCGCATGCACTTCGGCAGGGCGATGAAGACGCCAGACTTGAAAATCTCTCCCGGGCTTTTGATACTGATGCTGGCTCTCGGCGGCGCGGTTGGCATGCCGGCCCAGACTCGGACGGCGACACCCGCCGTTAAAGCCCTCATTTCAGACTATGCCGGAAGCGAAGCCTGCAAGGAGTGCCACAACCAGCTCTCCACTCGTTTTGCCAACACCAAAATGGCGAAGGTGCTCCTGCAGGCTCCGCGGAACGATCTCGAGAAGCAGGGCTGCGAATCCTGCCACGGCCCTGCTTCCGAACATATTCGCATCGAACACGAGCGCGACGCAGCCAAGGCGGCCGGCAAGACCTATACCGGCCCAAAGAGCTCCGAGTTCATCATTCGTTTCGGGAAGGACTCGCCGCTCTCTATGGCGGAACAAAACGCGCGCTGCCTGCAGTGCCATGAAAAAGGCCAGCGCCTGTTCTGGGAGGGCAGCACTCATGAGTCGCG
>CAZPZE010000400.1:0-5175 GCA_964590625.1 uncultured Solibacteraceae bacterium | reverse complement strand
CGCTACGAGAATAGGAGGAATGGCGGAATACAGGCAAAGCGCGCACGCGGTTTTCGATTTGAAGTATCACCTGATCTGGTGCACGAAGTATCGGAAGAGGATATTGCGTGATCGGGTAGCAGAGCGGGCGCGCGACCTGATCAGACAGATATGCGTGGCTCGGGAAGTAGTGATTATCCGAGGAGCGGTATCGCCGGATCACATTCATCTGCTGTTGTCCGCACCGCCGATATTGGCGCCGGCAAAGCTGGCGCAGTACATCAAGGGGCGGTCATCGCGCCACTTGCAGGCAGAGTTTGCCGAACTGAGAAAGCAGTATTGGGGTCAACACATGTGGGCGCGGGGCTACTTCTGCGCGACGGTGGGCGCGGTGGACGAGGCAACGATTAAAGCGTATATCGAAAACCAGAAGTGGGACGAAGATGACGACTCGTTTAAGATCACAGCGCCCGCCAAGCCTTGAGCCGGCTGTGTAGCCGGGCACCTTCAGGCGGCTTCAGCCGCAACCGCGACTTTCAGTCGCTAAGGATTCTACCGGCTTTCAGCCGGTAGTTCTCAATTGGCAGTTCCTTTCGCCTGAGAGAAGCGCTCTAAGAGAGCCGATTCCGTACGTGAAGCTGACGGTCCTTAAAGACTGAATGTCGATTGCTTATATGCTCAATAATCTGTTGAGTAAGGCATACCTTTACGCTGCGTTTCTTATAGGTCTGCATCCAGAAATAGTCCAGGCACAGCACCGCACCACTGCTACCTCGAATGTGCCTTGCGGAAATGTCATTCATACGAAGATTGTGGCAGGGCTGTCTGTAGATGAAATATCAAAACTGGGCGATGGCATATCTATCGAGAATAATTTTGGTGGTTTAATCCTTCGACCGTTTGATGAAGATGATCGTCCGAGGCGCGGGAAAGAGGTTGAAGTTGGGTTCCTGCTCGCAAGATCAGGAGATTTAGGAGGAACTGCTGTCGGCCTGATTATATGGTCAGAACGGAATCTGAACTTCAGCTTTAAGAAAGTCTCCAAAGGCACCGTATCTATTGAATCGAGCGATTTGCCCGCCTGCCGCGCTTTAGCCAGCTTCGCATTGAGCGAGAAGGGATATGTCCTGAGGGATGGAAACGTTGTTGCCCAGGCCCATTGATCAGAAGATTTCCGGCTCACGATCGCATGATCGGTTTTACCGTTAAGAAACGGTGCTCGAAAGTGCGTTGATATCCGCGCTTTCGAGCACTTTTTTTGGCGCGCCGCGTTTGGCGGCGTTGAGCATGGCGCGGCCCATGCGTTCGGTGGTGGTGACCGCGTTGGGCGCGATGGCCTGGATGAGCGGGATTGTCCAGCCCATGACGTTGAGGGCGATGCGCGTGGCCGTGGCTTTCGGCTTTTCTCCGTGCATCGGGCGAATGGCGCCGGGGCGGAACATGTAAGCGGCTTTGAATGGCATGCGGAGCAGGGCGTTTTCGGTGGCGCCTTTAACGCGGGCCCAGGCGATGGGGCCGCGTTCGGAGGAATCGGTGCCTTTGCCGGAGACGTAGATGAACGTCATCTGCGGATTCCGGTCGGCGAGGGTGCGAGCGGCGCGGATGGTGAGGTCATAGGTGATGCGCTTGTAGTCGGCGGCGCTCATGCCGGCCGAGGAGACGCCGAGGCAGAAGAACGTGGCGTCGAAGCCGGTCAGTTCGCTTTGGATGGGGGTGAGGTCGCCGGGGTCGGGGCGTGCGATCTGTCGGATTTTCGGGTGCTGCTGGGGGATCGGGGCGCGGCCGATGAGGAGGACGGTTTCGACGTCGGGATCGCGGAGGCATTCGCGGAGAACGCCCTGGCCGACCATCCCGGAAGCGCCGAACAGGATGATGCGCATGGATGGATGGTAACGCGCTGGCCGGTTCGTAACGCGGGGGTCCGGTCTGCAACATTTCAGAAGACGAGGCCGGATTCCGCGGATACGATGGCGGCATGCGTAGCTTTCAGTTCGTGTTGATTTCCTGTCTGATTGCCGGCACAGTGGCGGCAGCGGACAATCCGTTTATCGGCAAGTGGACGCTCGATGCGGCGAAGAGCCAATTCACCGACATGATGATGGTTGAGCCCCTCGGCGCAAACAGGTATTCGATTACGTTCGGGCCGGGAGCCGTGGATACTGTGGTGGCAGATGGGACCGATCAGCCCGGTCTGCGTGGGACGACGCTCTCGGTTACGATCGAGGGGCCCAACAACTGGAAGGTCGCGCGCAAGGACAAGGGACGCATTGTCGTCACGGGAATCTGGACGCTTTCCAAAGACGGCACGACGCTGCACGATGCCTATACCGCGAATCGGCCGGACGGCTCGACATCCACGACCAACTATGTGTACAAGCGGACGGCGGGAACTACCGGCTTTGCGGGGATGTGGGAAAGCACGCGGGATAAGGTGAGTTCTCCACTGGAGATGCAGATTCAGGCCTGGGAGGGTAATGGCCTTTCGCTTTCGACTCCGGGTGACGAGCGGGATATGAAGTTCGATGGGAAAGATTATCCGGATCACGGGACGAGCGTTCCTGCGGGCGTCACTTCGTCAGCGGTGAGGCCGGGCGAGCGGACTCTGCAGATTACGGACAAGCTGCGGGGAAAGGTCACGCAAACGGAGCAGGCGGAGGTGTCATCCGATCTTCGTACGCTCACGCTTACGGCGCATCCGGTGGGGCAGAGCAAACCCAACGTCTTCGTTTTTGATCGAGAATAGAAGAACTGTGCGGGTTGTTCGTCCGCACCGCGATCGAGATGAAGCGGATACTGAACAACCGATGGGGCCGCATCGCTGCCGCGGCCACTCTTTGGACCGTCATTGGACTGCTGTTCGCTTTGCCCGGCATCTCCTCCGCCGGCTGGCGCCAGACTCTGCCGGGAACGCTGAGGCAATGGTGGGCGTGGGGGCTGATCACGCCCCTGATCTTCTGGGCAGACGCGCAGCTTCCATTCAAAGAAAAGCAACTGGGGATGCGCATCCTCGCGCATTTGCTGGTGAGCGTCGTTCTGACGATTCTGTATTTCTACACGCTCGGTTCCATGGGCGCTCTGCTGGGAATGAACGGATGGAGCGCTCTTGCGGGAACGCGATTTCTGGCGAACGCTTTCAGCCAGGGCTTCCTCTGGAGCTGGCTTGTGTATTGGGTCATCTTCGGAGCGCGACAGACATTCCTCTACTACGAGCACTATCTGGCCGGCGAGCTGCGGCTGGAGCGAATGGAACGCAGCTTCTCGGAAGCACGCCTGAATGCGCTGCGCATGCAACTGGAGCCGCATTTTCTCTTCAATGCGCTCAACACGATCTCATCACAGGTGGAGCGCGATCCGCGGCTGGCGCGGACTATGATCGAGCATCTGGGCGATCTGCTTCGGCTCTCGCTCGAAGTTCGGGACCGCCAGGAGATTCCGCTGGCGGAGGAATTGGCGTTTCTCGATCATTACGTTGCCATCCAGAAGATTCGGTTTGGGAGCAGTCTGCGGATTGAAACGCAGGTGGATGCCGATGTGAAATATGCGCTTGTGCCGTGTCTGATCGTGCAGCCTCTGGTGGAGAACGCGATTCGTCACGGAATCTCGCGTCGGGCCGCCGGCGGGGCCGTCACGATCACGGCGAGCCGCAATGGAGAACGGCTGGAGATGCGGATTCTCGACGATGGCGTAGGGTTGCCCGCGGACTGGACGCTTGAAAACTCGAAGGGCCTGGGCCTGTCGATCACACGCCAGCGCATCCAGTGGCTGCATCCGGATGCGAACAGCCATTTCGATGTGCGGCGGCGCGCGGGTGGCGGCACGGAGGTGGAAATCTCCCTGCCGCTGCGGCTGGCCAGCGCGCCCGAAAGCTATCGGGTTGCGGCGCTATAGGCAGGTCGGTAAGACCTGAATTTCGGGGACGACGGCGCGCTCGGGGAGTTTGGCGATCGCGAGGATTGCTTCGGCGATGTCTTCTGATTGCAGAGCGTGCTGCATGATTTCTGAGCCGGGTTTTACGGGGCGGTTTTCGAGGATTTCGGTGTCGACCAGGCCGGGGCAGACGGCGCAGGTGCGGATGCCGTTTTCTTTCTCTTCGACGCGAACGGCGTGGGCGAGACCGATGAGTCCGCGTTTCGCGGCCTGATAGGAGGCGCCGGAGACATCGGGCATGAGGCCGGAGATGGAGGAGACGTAGATCAGGTATCCGCTCTTCGCTGCGCGCATGGCCGGGAGGACAGCCTCCGTCGCGTAGTATGCGCCGTTGAGGTTGACGGAAATCATGCGGTCCCAGGTGGGGATGTCGAGATCTTTGAGGGCGCGGTTCTTGACGTTGGTGCCGGTGACGTAAATCAGGAAGTCGATGTTGCCGAGCTTTTCGCGGGTCAGTTTCGCGAGGGTCTCGACCTCGGGGGCGTTCGAAGCGTCGCAGGCGTGGACTTCAATGCGGTGTCCCGCTTTGGCCATTTCGCTCTGGAGTTCGGCGAGGCGATTCTCGCGCCGCGCGGCTGCCATGACGCGGGCTCCTTCCGCAGCAAACAGCTGGGCGACGGCGCGGCCGATGCCGCTGGACGCGCCCAGCACAAGAACGACTTTGTCACGCAGGGAAACTGGCATACTGTCAAACTATACACTGGCATATCAAAAGAGGAGATTCAGGCGATGAATTTTTCACGCAGAGATATCGGGCTGCTGCTGCCGGCGCTGGCTACAGCGGCATCGGCGCAGCAGTCGGGCGCGCCGGTGAAACTCGAGGTGCTGCCTTCGAAGGTATATGACACCGCGCAGATTCCTTATACGGGAGATGCGAAGAAGAAGGGACGGCGGTTCTTTCGGGGCGCGACGCACACCGGATTCAATCTCGAGATGCATGAGACGCAGCTCGGGCCGGGGGAGATTTCGCATCCGCCGCATAAACATGTGAACGAGGAAGTGATCGTGATTGTGGAGGGGACGATCGACGTCAGCATTGAGGGGAAGGTGACGCGTGCGAATGCGGGGTCGGTGACGTATTTCGCGTCGAACGAGATGCACAATTTCAAGAACGTGGGCGCGGGGACGTGCCGGTATTACGTGCTGGAGCTGCACGGAGATACGGCGTAAGGTCGGACGGTCAGTAGTGATAGCGGCACGCGAGTATTCGAATACGGCTTTCGGTCACTTTGTAAACGATCCGATGTTCCTGATCGATTCTGCGTGACC
>CAZPZE010000399.1:0-1682 GCA_964590625.1 uncultured Solibacteraceae bacterium | reverse complement strand
TTCGCGCCTGTCGCGGCGGCTTTGGCTTCGGCTGAGGGTGCGATTACGCAGGAGCTTCTGGCGGCGCAGGGGAAGGCAGTGGACATTGGTGGGTATTATTTTCCGGATGATGAGAGGTGTTCGGCGGCGATGCGGCCCAGTGGGACGTTGAACGCGATTATCGATCGGATGTAGGACGCTCTGCGTCGAGCGGAAGCTCGACGGCCGGGCAGAAGCCCGCCCCACGAACGGCCCCACGAAGGAAGTTATTTTGCTGAGAGGCTGGCCCGGGCGGCGCGGACGATTTGTCTGGCCAGGGTTCCGGAGGCTGCTGTTGCGGCGAGAAAGCCGGAGTGATTGCCGTTCAGGTGGAGTTTCACTTCGGGCATCGCGGACGCCGCTATCCAGTTCGGTTCGCCGTTGCTCCACGTATCGCCGTTCAGCACCGCCATGGCGGCGGGGCGGAGTAAGTCCGTGCTGCCGAGCGGAAGGCCGCAGACGGCCCGGAGATGCTGTTCGTACTGGCTTGTCACACAGGCAACGACCGTCACGTCCCCGGCGCGGTGCGGACCTAACGTGAATTCGTGGAGAGGAAGCTGGGAGTCCGCAGTCAGGGTGAAGCTGCCACAGGCGACGCCGGTCACGTTCAGCTCCTCCATTTTGCGGCGCAAAATCTCGGTTGCCTGGTGGGCGGGTTTCAGACTGACTGCCGCGGGGGCGCGGGAAATGTCGACCGCGCCGTCAATGCGATCGACTGCGATGGGATCGTAAAAGACGGTCGCACCGTTGAGGCCGCGCGCACCGATGATGACGAAATCGGCCGCCACGGGCCTTGCCGGATCGCGCTCCACCACGGCGGACGCCGGCGCTTCGTCCGATGCGCTGATGATGACATCAACGGCGGCGGCGAATTCGCGGAGGCGATCCGCGTCGTCCAGGGAAGCAGAAGTGGTGATATCGCCCCACGCGCCGGAGGGAGCGAAGGCGTGGACCCGGTAACCCATGCGATACGCCGCAAGGGCGAGCATCCGGGCATTTTCCCCTCCGCCCAGCACTCCGACGATGGAGCCGGGCAAAACACTCTTCACGGCAAGGTTTCTTCGGCCAGCTTCCGCTTCATCTTCGCGCGGTATTCCTTCAGTTTTTCGCGAAAGCGCGCCCGTTTCGTTCCCATGATGGCGATGGCAAACAACGCAGCGTTCTTAGCACCTGCGCTTCCAATCGCAAGCGTGCCGACGGGAATGCCGCCGGGCATCTGTACGGTGGAGAGCAGCGAATCCAGTCCGTTGAGCTTGCTTTCGATGGGAACACCGAGCACGGGGAGGACGGTGTGGGCGGCAGTGACGCCGGCGAGGTGGGCGGCGGCGCCCGCGCCCGCAATGATCACTTCGATGCCGCGCTCTTCAGCGGTCGAGGTGAACTCCATGAGGAGCTCCGGAGTGCGGTGAGCGGATATGACGCGGCATTCGTGCGGAATGCCGAATTCTTTGAAAATGTCGCTCGCCGCCTTCATGGTGTCCCAATCGGACTTACTGCCCATGATGATGCCTGCAAGCGGGGCAGCCGCTGTATCTTTACCTGCCTTATTGGCCTTGCGCGAGCGTGAAACCTGGTTTGCCATCAAATGTCCTCAATGATTCAGTCTTAACTACGTCGTAACCTGCGGCCGTCAGCTTCTGGTAGATGCCTGCCACCTGGGCGTG
>CAZPZE010000398.1:0-4587 GCA_964590625.1 uncultured Solibacteraceae bacterium | reverse complement strand
CTCGTGCCGGTATACCCGGTATCCCGGCCATCCCAGCAACTTCGTCAGTTCACTGTCTCGCAAACCGCTGAGTTTACCGGAATCTACCCCGCCTTCAAATTCACCCCTGCTTCATCTCTGTCAGATTCCTGCGCAGAGCCCTTTTTCGAATAGAGCCGGTACTTGCCGCCGGCGATTTTACGGATCATTTGTTCCTCACTTACTCAGGAGGCAGCATGGGCTTGCCTTCATGCGATACGAGGAGATCGTGCATGTCATTGGCATGCTCTTCCTCATTCGTCAGAATGCCTTCGAGCATCACGCGAGTGGTTGGATCCTTATCAGCGAAATAGCGGATGAGCTCGCGGTAGTGATCGCAGGCGATGCGTTCCGCGATCAGATTCTCTTTGATCATCTCGATCAGGTTTCCGCCTTCCACATATTGCGACGCCGCGCGCGACGCCAGCCCTTCGGGATTGAAATTCGGCGTACCCCCGAGCTGATTGATGCGCTCCGCCACCGCCCTCATGTGCTGCGATTCCTCTTTCGCGTGCTCGTCGAATTCCTGTTTCACGGCGTCGCTCGAAATCCCCTGGGCGGCAACCGCGTTCATCGTGTAGCGCAGGACGCAGACGATTTCCGTAGCCAGAACGGCCTGCAGGATTTCAATCGCCTGCTTGACGTCGCCCCGATAAGTGGAGGTCACCGCGCCAGTTTCGATTGAGGCGCGGGCACGCTTACGCAGTTCTTTCACGTCGGTGAGGAAGGGCTGAGTTGTGGTCATATCCATATGCCCGTGTACACGTGCGGGTCCAATGTGAGACAAAACACAGCGCCGGTTCAATTAAATTGTTCCTTTTCGGGGAAGGCTCGCACAGAACCCGAAGGAGCAACCGCCGTTAACGTGCTACCATGGCCAAGTAATATCTCATGGCCAAGATATATAACACGGCCATGATGAAACGGGCAAATGAAACGCGCCCATAAATTCGAGCAGATCCTGACCGGCGCCCTCCGAAAGGCCGGCATGAAGCGCGATGCCGCCCGCGGAGGCAACCGTGCGGCCCTCGTCTTCGAAAAAGAAGGCCGGCGCTATCTGATCGAACTCAAGGCGCTTTCCGAGGGGCGCGGCGACCGCCTGATTCCGCTCCTCTCGCAAGCCATTCTTCAGGCGCGGATGAACGCGCAGGAGCGCGAAGGCACCATCCCGGTCGCCGTGGTTGCCGCTCCGCGCATCCCTCCCACGGTCGCAGACCAGATTCGCGAATTTGCCGCGCGCTATGCGCCCGACGCCGGTGTTGGTGTGATCGATGAAGAAGGCCTTCGTTCCTTCACCGGCTTGGGTCTGGAACATCTGGATGCGAAGCCGACACATACTCGCAGGGAGGTGGCGCGCACTTCGCGCCTGCCGGATCTGTTTTCGGATCTCAACCAATGGATGCTGAAAATTCTGATCGGACAGCGCCTTCCGGAAAACCTGATCTCTGTCCCGAGAGTCCCTATTCACAATGCATCGCAGCTCGCCGGGGTGGCCGGCGTTTCTGTCATGAGCGCGTCACGGCTGGTCAGGCATCTCTCGGAACGGGGATTTCTCGAAAAGAAAGACGAAATATTACAAATCATTCGCACCGAGGAATTGCTCGAGTTGTGGCTCTCCGCAAACCGCGATGAGGCGGAGGAGATCCCGGCGCGGTGGATCATTCGAAAAGGGGCGGGCCAACTCGAGTCGGCTCTGCGGCGGTATCCGAAGCCGCACGGAGGGCCGCGATGCTGCCTCGCTTTGTTCGCCGCGGCCGATGAACTCGGGTACGGCTTCGTTCAGGGAGCACCGCTGCACATTTACGTCGAAAGCCTTACGCTCGATGCTCTTGCCCGTCTCGGATTGATGATCGACCGTTCCGGACGGCAGCCTGATGTCTATCTCCGGCGGCCATCGAACCGCGAAGGAGTATTCCGGGCGCGCGTGAACCACGATGGCATTCCCGTCTCCGACATTCTGCAGATTTGGCTCGATGTCTCCACTCATCCGGCCAGAGGCAGGGAACAGGCACGAGAGATCTGGCGGCGCGTCCTCAAGCCGCTGTCAGCCGAGCGAGCATGAATCGCCACCAAATCCCGGAGCCTTTCACGCGATTGCTGGCGGCCCTCCAGCCGTGGCTCGATCAGGTTGTGATCGTCGGCGGCTGGGCACATCGCCTCTACAGGCTGCACCCCAATGCTCAGGCGCTCGCTTACCCCCCGCTGTTCACATTGGACGCGGACGTCGCGTTGCCGAGGATCGTGAACGCCGGAGCGGCGGATATCCGGAGGCGGCTCCTGAATTTCGGATTCACCGAAGAGTTCTCGGGCGACGCTCATCCTCCCGCCGCGCATTATCGTTCCGGCGACGGCCTCTCGGGATTCTACGCAGAGTTTGTGACGCCTCTCAAAGGCAGCGAACTGGACCGCAGACAGAGGCGCAAAACGACCGTGGAAATTGCGGGTGCCCTGACCCAGCAACTGCGCCATATCGAACTACTTCTTCAGAAGCCCTGGACCATTGATTTTCGGGATAGCGGATTTACCGGCCCAGTCCAGGTTGCGAACCCGGTCGCATTTCTGGTTCAGAAAATCCTGATTCACGGGAAACGCGAACCCGGTGATCGCGCGAAAGACATCCTGTACATGCGTGACACGCTCGAAGTTTTCGGTCCTCGATTGCCGGAGTTGGCCGCCCTGTGGCGGGACGAAGTGGAACCGCAATTGAACCCGGCCAAACGAAGCGCGATACGTGCGACGTCACGGAAGATGTTCGGGGAGATCAGCAATGAAATTCGGCACGCCGCGCGGATATCGAGGGAGCGTTCGCTCAGTCCCGAGGAGATCCGGCAAGTCTGCAATTCCGGATTCGTTGAGGTCTTTGGCGGACGCTGAAGCAGAGTAACAACTTTCTTTCGGGAATTTTTCCAGCATACCGTCTGCTTTGTTTTCAGCTGGTTAGCCATCAAAATGGGTTCGTTTTTGCGAGTGGCTTTTGGTGGGTTCACGCAGCCCGCGTGGCAGAATCGCACCGGAGGTTCGTAGCCGCTTTGTCCGAAACAATCTGGAAATTTCAGCCTGACCGCACTATTTATCTGCGCGGTTTTGACAGCTTTGCCGCAGCCGCGAGCATCCACTCGGCGTCGCCCACCGGTTTCACCGTCAGTGGAACCTTCCGCGATCCTGCGGATTTTGCTGTCGCCGTTCTGTACGATGCTGATAACTACTTCGAACATCCGCGCATCAAGTACTTGCCCGATTTCAATCTCGCCGGTCTGACCCTGAGCTTCAATCTGAAGTACAGCGACGGAGTCCAGCCGATCGATTCGCCGAAATTCAGCTGGGTCGACTGGGCCACGCTCGATTGCATCCGCGAGGACGGCACTACCGCGCAGGTGCGGCTGTGGGATCACGCGATGCTGGCGGATTCGTCGTTCCCGGCCGCGTCCGCAACCTGCACGCTGCTCACCGGCGGCGCCGGCGTGCAGCCGTTCGATCGCGCCACGCTCTGGTATCAGAACCTGGCGTTTGATTACGTCGTTCCCGCCGGCAGCACGTCGGTCGAGTTCTCGTTCTTCGCCGCGGGGACGGGTACGGTTCATTCGATTACCGTGAATGGCACGGTTTACTCGCATACCGAATCCAATCCGGCGGGCGAGAGCAGCGCCGATCAGGCGAACGCGCTGGCGGCGGCGATGGCGAGCGATCCCTACGTCACCGCATCCGCTTTCGCGAACAATGTGACACTGACCGTGCGGGCGGCGCATGACGGCGTCGCGTTTCCGGTCAGCGCGAGCGATGGCAATGCGTCCGTCACCATGAAATACACGTCGCCGGACTTCGTGGCCGCGCAACTCGCAGCGCAGGTGAACGCGACGAACTGGATCGCCGTCAATACGACGCATGCGATGATCGCGTCCGCAACCGGACCCGCGATCACGCTGACCGCCGCGCGATACGGTCTGGCGGCCGTCAGCGGCACGAACGTCACAGCCGCGAGCGGCTCCACCCCATTCTCCGGCCTGACCGCGGGTTCGCCGATCCTGCTGGGAGGCTCGATGTGCACCGTGGCCGCCGTGAACAGCCCGACGAGCCTGACCCTCACCACGCCGGCTGCCTCCGGCACGAATGTTCCGTGGGTGGCGCCGCGCGGCGGCCGCGACGGCAATCTGATCGAACTCTATTCGCTCTCGAAAACCAGCACGCTGTACTTCGATAGCGGCCAGTACGCGCTCTCCGGCGGTAGCTCAGACGTCACGTGGACCTGCACGCTCGACTTCACCGCACTCGGCATCGATCACCTGCGGCAGTGCTGGCTGACGTTCGCGCCGTCGCTCGTGAGGGGGCCGCTCACCCCCACGGAGTGGACCGCAGTTTTCTCCAACTGGACCGTGACCGGACCGGATACGGTTCGCAATCTGAAAGTCGCGGGGCCGGGCAGCGTGCGTGTCGAGCAGAGCGATGGAGCGTGCGCTTATACGGGCGCCTGGAGCCGCGAGTCCGGTTTCTATTCGAAATATTTTGCAGCGGTCACGAGCGCGTCAGACGCTTCCGTCACCATCACCTACACCTGCCAGTTCGCGCACGATC
>CAZPZE010000397.1:0-1741 GCA_964590625.1 uncultured Solibacteraceae bacterium | reverse complement strand
TCGTCTCGCCCACAAAAATCCCGGCGATCAGCTTTCCGCCCTTCGTCATCTGGAAAATCTTCGGCAGCGGACGATCCGGCGTATAGCTCTCCAGCCGCTGCACCGCCCGCGGACTCAGCGCGATCATCCCGTGTCCGCCTTCGCCGCCCAGCACTTTCTGCCAGGACCACGTCACGACGTCCAGCTTGTCCCACGGAATATCCATAGCAAACACAGCCGACGTCGCGTCGCAAATCGCCAGCCCGCCGCGGTCCGCCGGAATCCAGTCGCCGTTCGGAACCTTCACGCCGGAAGTCGTCCCGTTCCACGCAAACACCACGTCGCGCTGCCAATCCACCTGCTTGAGGTCCGGAATTTCGCCGTAACCCGCCTTGAGAATCCGCAGATCGCTCAGCTTGATCTGATTCTTGCAGTCCGCGCCCCAGCCCGAGCTGAAGCTTTCCCACGCCAGCACGTCAACGCCGCGCTGCCCCAGCATCGACCACATCGCCATCTCCACCGCGCCGGTGTCCGACGCCGGCACGATGCCGAGCACATAATCCGCCGGCAGTCCGAGAAGTTTCCTGCTGCGGTCAATCACGTCCGCCAGCTTTGTCTTGCCGATCTTCGCTCGATGCGAACGCCCGACCGCGGCTTGCTTCAGAGCGTCCAGGCTCCAGCCCGGATGCTTCGCGCACGGGCCTGAAGAAAAACAGGGATTGTTGGGTTTTTGAGTGGGCTTCATTGTTGGAACTTTGATGATACCGGACCGGTTTTGTCCACACTTCGATCCACTCGAACGTCATCTCCCTTCGAGGAGGGATCGTCTCTTGCGCCACAAAATCATCTCGATTTCGCTTTCCGTCTCAGCCGGAATTCTGCTCACCGCGGCCGTTCTTCGCTCCCAGATGCCATCCGCGGGCCCGCAATGGGAATACGCCACCGTAACAGGATCACCCGGTCAGGTCACGCTCTGCTACAGCGGATCCTTCGGCTGCAAAAACGAGCGCGCCGGCTCCGCCAGCGAAGCAGTGATGAACGCGGCGACGAAGCTCGGTGACAAAGGATGGGAACTCGCCGCCGTCGCGACATCGAATGGCGATCGCCCCGAACGCGTCCTCTATTTCAAGCGGCTGAAAAGCGTCATCTACCGCAATGAAGACCGCCGTTAGTATGTAAGATCAGCAGCACGTTGAGGTACTAGTCCCGCAGAAAGAAAAGTTCTATTCACTTTGTGAAAGGGCTTAATCCAAAATGTTCTCTGGAGGATTATGCCGTTGACGAAACTGAACACAGTCGCGATGGCTACTTGTCTTGCGGCACTCGGGTGGACCGTTCCCGCTGCGCGCGCGGATCTGGTCGCCGCCTACACTTTTAACGATTCTCTGAGCTCTGTAGCGGGGAGCGCCCCCGCGCTTACAGCCGTGGATCCGCTTGGCACCAGCGGCTTTCAGTCCGCCAATGTCTTCGGCAACACGCAGCAGACCTATCATTTCGACGGCGCAAACAATCCGGTGAATGATCAGGGCGGATTGTCGCTCGACGTCTCTTCTCTCGGAATCACGAACAACACCTACTCAGTCGAGATGGTTCTCGAACTGACCGGTTCCGGTGGATGGCGTCGACTCCTCGACAGTCACGACCGCCAGAGCGATTCCGGACTCTACATCGATCCCGGCAATAATCTCGATGCCTATCCAAGCGGCGGCAGCAGTTCACCGTTCACCGCAAATACGTTCTACGACATCTTTGTCACCGTGGA
>CAZPZE010000396.1:0-2241 GCA_964590625.1 uncultured Solibacteraceae bacterium | reverse complement strand
ACGACGCGCTTCATTTACGCGGTCGCGGCGGTTCTTTGTGCCAGCCAGTGCTGCACGAGCGCGACGGACTCGTTCACGTTGGTCGCTTTGTTGAATTCTTCCTCCGGAATGTCGATGCCGAACTTGCGGTCGACGGCGATCATGATCTCCATGGCCATCAGGGAGTCGACTCCCAGCTGTTCCATGAAGTGAGCGTCATCCGGAATCTCGCTCGCTTCGCGCTCGGTGACGCGCGCAACAAGGTTCTTGACCTCGGCTCGGATTTCATCCGCTGTGTAGGTGGTTGCAGGCATTGTTTTAGGTCCTTCCGTTATCCACGAGCGGGCGCAACAGTTTCAGCGCCGGCCGCGGGTTGTATTCCTTCTGATATTTTCTGTGGACTGCGTCGTCCGGGTAGTGTTCGTTCGCGTGATAAGGGTACGCGCTCATGGCGTGGAATGGCAGCGGGGCCACCGAGGTGGAAAAAGCCGTGTTGGCGTCGGCGTCTTTCGCCCAGCCATCGACCAGCAGCAGGAAGTCGCGCTTCCAGCCGGGGCGCAGGGCGGGGAACGCCGCGGGGTCGAATTCGAGCTTCATCTCATCGCCGGAGCCCATGATGACGGGCATGTCGTCAGCCGCGGTGAGGAGCTTGTCGACATCGCCGTAACGCGTGTAGAAGCCGGGCGTCGGATTCCACTGCGAGACCGGCGCGACTTCGTTGTAGAGGAAATTCTCCGGCTGCCTGCGCGCGGGGTCGATGATCGCTTTCGAGAAGCCGCGGAAGTGCAGGTCCGCCGATTGAGCCGCGACCGACGTGAGTTTCACTGGCGGCTGCGCGGTGTTTTCGCTCAGGAAGATTTCGTCCCAGTAAACGCAGAGATTGGTGACGATTCGGACTTCGCGCGATGCCGAGAGGAATTTGCCGGTCAGATCGACCGAGATCGTCTTCGGCTTGCCGGCGGGAATTCCCATGTCTTTGATGACGGTCTGCCAGCGGCCCTGCGCGTCTTTGACCTGTACGTACGGCATGATCAGGCCGTCTTTGCTTTCGCGCGAGTTCTGCAGGAACGTGCTGCCATCGGCCCAATCGACCCAGCCGCTCAGGATCATGACGGCTTTGTTCGAGGGCGCGGCTTTTCCGAAATCGAGATCGAGGTGATGCAGTTGCGCGGTGCCGGCGAAATCGCGGCTGAAGGCGTCGGGATACTGCCGGTCTTTGTGTAGAAGCGTCGGCAGCACGTCGCGGCCCGCGTCATCATGCGCGGCGACGGGATGGATCGGCTGCGACACGCCGAAGAGGCGGAATTCGGGGAAGGGCGGCGATTTGAACTTGTCGTTCGTGTAGATCGCCTGATCGGCGGGATGATCGACGGCGATCAGACGGATCTTATCGATATAAGAAACTTCGCGCAGCTCTTCGGAAATGCGGACTTCGTACTTGCCGTCCTTCGGCACCATGACTTCGCCGGGAATCTGGACGTATTCGTCGTGGTCGACCGGGAAGTAGTTGCCGTCGCCCGAACTCGCGCCGAGCGGGGCGACGCCGAGAACGTCCGTGAGGAAGCGGAACTCGTGGCCGTTCCACGTGAAGATCATCGGACAGGAGCCGGAGAGGCGCTGGGCTTCTTTGTAGGCGTGCGCGCCGATGGGCTGATGGACTTCGTTCTGGATCAGTCCATTCGCCCAGTTGATGCGGACGGTATCGGCTTCCTTGTACTGCGAGGGAATGCCGAAAACGAGCGGCACTCCTCGGTAGGTCTGCTTCTGATACTGGCTGCCGGCTTTGACTTCGATCTTCGCGCCGTAGGCCAGCTTCAGATTCTTCACCCCGGTGACGGAAATCTGGAGCGCGCCGTTGCCTGCGGTGGTGTTGTTGATGAGGTCGACATCGGAGCCTTCGATCGCCGCGAGCGACGTGTGGGTTCCGCTGAAGACCGCGCTCACCATCGCTTCAGTCTTCGCGGGGAGCGCGGCTTTGTTCGCTTTGAAAACTTCCTTGCCTTCGTTCCGATAGATCGTACCGCCCGCCGCAATATCGAGCGCGCCGCGATTTTCGAAATCCGCCAGCGCGATCGCGCCGCCGGGCGCGGGCATGTCGGCGGATTTCACGAATCCAGTCGTGCGGTTCCAGGCGATGGAGGCATTCGCGTCGGTCGCCGCGACGAGGTCGGTTGCGCGATCGTGGTTGAGGTCTGCCGCGAGGATCGTTTTCGTGCCGGCCGGAATCGCCGCGACGTCTTCGGCTTCGTAGCGGCCGTTCAG
>CAZPZE010000395.1:0-3399 GCA_964590625.1 uncultured Solibacteraceae bacterium | reverse complement strand
GGGCCGGCGAAGGCGGCCGCAGTGAGAGCGTCAGTCGAAGGGCCGGTGACCAATCAGTGCCCGGCGTCGATTTTGCGGAAACATCCGCGCGCGGAATTGTTTCTGGACCGCGACTCCGCGTCGCAATTGACTACTTAGACGCCGGCAGCTTCCACGACTCGTCGAACAGGCTTGCCCACACGATTTCGGGCGGCTCCGCCGTATCCGTGATCTTCAGAATCGCGATGTCGCCGAAACGCGGCATCGCGTAGTCGCCGTTGTAGTCGTTATCGGCGATGGTGAGCCCCGTGTTCAGAACAACGTAATGGTGCGGGCTCAGGGGATTCGGATAGGCCAGCACCGGCAGGTTTTCGCCTGACGGATAGCTGCTGCCGGCAACCGTGATCGACTGCTTCGTCCACTTCAGCGGCAGGCTGCCGGCGACTTTCGCGATCCATTTGTTGCTGCCGGGATCGCCGAAAAGAACCACGTTGTACTTTGCGAAATCCTCGGCGGTTACATCCTTGTCGTCTTTGATGCGCGGATGCGCGCGGTAGTCCATCGCCCACATGTGATCGAAGTGCTCGAGCCGGCGCAGCGCGTCCTGATTGGCCGCAGCATTCCAGGGTGTGCCTGTGGGGCGAACAAGCAGGAAGGGATCAAGGAACGCGTCGTCGATGGGGCCCTGCAGCGCGTGTGTCTTGTGCAGACCCGGCACCGCGCCGGGCCTGGCGAATTTCCAGGCCGAGCCGACCCGATCGAGCGTGACAGATGACGGATTGCCCTTCACCTGCAGAGTCTGGCCGTCGATTTTGATGGTTGCCGCGGATGGAATTTCGCGCAGTGTAAGGCGCGTCAGGTTCTTCGTGGTGATCTGATAATCCTTGCGCCCACTGCTGCGCTGCGCATCGATTTCAGCCCGCTGATACTGGTGCTCCAGACCATCCAGCGAGACCCAGAAGCAATCGCCGTAGCGGGTCGTCCAGGTGAGGAAACGTATGTGGTCCGGATCCTGACGTCCGGCGTCTCCGTATTTCTTCAGAAACGCATCGAGTGCGGTTTTCACCTGCCGATTCACGCCATGCTTCGTGCCGGTGGAAATCATGAAGATGTCACGCGTGCCGGGAAGAGACCAGTTGCCTTCCATCCCGTCAGTTGGGGTGTTCTCAGCGGGGAAGCCTTCCTTTGCCAGCTGCGCGCGGATGCGCAGGGAGGATTCGAGCTGTCCGCGGTTCGGGGTCGGCGCGGATCCGCGCGGTGCTCCGACCGTCGCGACCTGATCGTCCGCGTCGCCGTCGTGACCGGCCAGCGGCAGGTTGTAGGCGTTCAGCGCCCAGTCGATGATGTTCTCGTAGATGTGCAGGGGACCGTCCTGATACGGCGGAAACGGCTTCGCTGCGTAGACAAGGCGGCCCGGGTAGGTTCCCGCGCCCACTTCCGCCGCGGCCCAACGGTCCGGATGCTGGAGCGCGATATGCCACGCGGCCGCACCGCCCAGCGAGAAGCCGCGCAGCAGGATGCGGTCGGGATCGATTTTGAAACGCCGCTGCATGGCCGCCATGCTTTCGAAAATATCGACCTCGCCCGCCTGATGGTTGGCGTTGTTGCCGCGCCCGTAGCAATCGAGCGTGATCTGCCCCACGTCGGCTGTGTATGCCGTGCTCGGGAACTGGGGCGCGTTTTTGAATCCGTTGATGAAGCTGGCTTCGGTAAGACCGGCGGTTCGACCGTGGAGCCAGACGTAGAGGCGGTCCGGCTTCGCGGGGTCGTAGCCATCCGGGATCGTGACGCCCATCGGCTGCACGGAGCCGTCGAGATCGGAATAATAGCCAAGAACCTTGCGGCCTTTTTCCATCACCCAGGGAGACTGGCCTTTCTGGAGCAGATGCCCGCGCTCGATTCCCTGGTCGAGTACCGCCAGGTAATTCGTCACGGCCTGCGCATTGGCGAAGTCCGGGAATTCGAGGAGCCAGGAGCCGGCTTTTGCGAAGACGTCGACGTCGGCGATCAGGTCGATATTCGTCTTCGATGCGCGGAGGCTTTTGACGATCGCGTTGAGTTCGTCGACCTTAGCCTGATACTGAGCTTTCTGATCGGCGGTGAGCTGAAGGGAGGGGCCACGTCCCCGTCCGCGGCCTCCAGTGCCGCCACGGCCTGCCGGAGGCTGGGCGAGCATTGGAATACAAAGCGCCAGCGCGAGGAGTGAGCTTCGAAGCATCATCGGATTGTTCCTTTCCGCAAGGAATATCATATGAAAATCCGGCTTTGCACGGGGCGAAAAGTGATATTATTGTTGCTGTGGAGGCGAGTAGTGGCGCTACCCGCCTCCATCGGTTCAGCTACAGGTCGATTTCGATCCGTAACCTAAGCCGTTGGGCCCTGAGTATTCTCAGGAACAACAACAGCAACAGAAGGCGCATGAAGCGCGCAGGCCGTTCGTGTCCGTTGCGCGCGATAAGAAAAGGCAGCACCTCCTTTCTACTCCAGATTGGATGCAGACCCCGCCCCTGAAGCGGGGTTTCGCATTTGTGGAGTCCGAAAGCCTCCAATGCGAACATGCCCTCTGCAGCGTCTGAAGCAGAATCGCTATCGTACGAATTTTGAGGGAACATTCATATACCTCGTCCTTACAGGAGGAGGTATTACCGAAACGTCATGCCGGCGAAGGTGACCACGCTCTGCGGGTCGATATTCCACTGCTGGTAGTGATGCACGGTCCCGCGCAGATCCGGCCGAACTCTGAGGAACGTGTAAAACGGCGATGACCCGCACCACTTGAGATCATCCCGATTCTCGCGAACCAACTCCCAGAAGCCCGGCGCGTCCCCGTTCGCGATGCGCTCCATCCGCTGGCGGTCCCGCTCGGCGACTCGGGTCATCTCGCCCGCATCCGCCTGCGCTTCGAACTGATTGCCGTAGCGTGTGCCCATATGGGCCATGTCCACGCCGAGCACCCAGCAGAGCTCACTCGACCGCCGCGCCGCAATCTCGCCCAGTGTGCCAAGAAACTGTCGCACGTTCTCGTCATCTTCCGGCATGCCGCCCTGATAAATGCTGCGGAAGAAAGAGCCGCAGAGGATCGGCGCCACCTGAATATCCGGTCCGAAGACCGATTGCAGGAACACCACCTGGAATTCGATTGAGTGCTCGACCGAATGGCAATAATCCTCCATGCCGATGGCGTCGGGCGCGGCATCGGCGAGTTCGTCGATCAACGGGACGTCCGTTCGCGCTTCGCCGAACGGTGTTACGTACGATTTGCGCGTCAGACCAAACCGTTCCGGCGCTCCGTAGTGCGATGTGCCGAGGATGACGAAAGTGCGATCCCGCAACTCCGGCGCAAGGCGGGCATAGGCGGCGCGATAAGACTCGAATCCTCCCTCCGGACTGACGTGCGGCGCGGCGATTGCGGCCACGGGC
>CAZPZE010000394.1:0-5228 GCA_964590625.1 uncultured Solibacteraceae bacterium | reverse complement strand
TCACGGCAGCGGGACGAAAAATCGAAATCGACCAGCACGCCAAGGGCATCGATGCCGAAATGATCGCCATGGCCGAAGCCACCGGCATGCCCACCACGGTCTCGCCGAAATACTGGGCGGAGCACATGGGGCTGCCGTATCATCAGGCGTCCATCCGGCCCAACGAAATGCCGAAAGTGCCGGCGCCCGATGCGAAGGGCGCGCTCATGTCGCTCAGCAACGGCTCGCGCAATTTCATGCGTTACGGCTATGGCGATCTGCTTCGCGAAGGCCGGCGCTATTCCGTGCTGCATCGAATCTGGCCCGGAACCCAGCGGCTGCTGCTCTCGGGCGATCCGCTGATGGCCGCGGCCTGCGGACGAGCATCCAGCTTTGCCGGAAGCGACGGCGTCGAATGGATGGAGCCGCTTTCGTTCAAAGGCCGCAAGGGCTCCGGTCTCGCGGGCGGACGCGACTCCTACGCCGGCGTCACCGAGCTCAATACGCGCGATTGGCAGAAATACGAATACACGTACCGCGTGTTTGGACGCGGCATCTACAATCCTTCGTCGAACGCGGATGCGCGCAGGCGCTACGTGCAGCGCTCCCTGGGAAGCGCGGCCGACGCTGCCGAAGCCGCTCTCAATCTTTCCACCCGCATCCTGCCGACCGTGACCACCGCTCATCTGCCCTCCGCCGCCAATGCCAACTACTGGCCGGAGATCTATACCAATCAGTCGATCGTCATCGCGAACGCGAAAGATCCCTACAGCGACACGCCATCGCCCAAGCGCTTCGGTACCGCGAGTCCACTCGATCCGCAGTTGTTTTCGACCATCGATGAATGCGCGGAGAATCTCCTGAACGCGACCGGCGATCCGCGTTATTCGCCTATCGAAGTCGCTTCGTGGCTCGAAGATCTCGCCCAGACCTCTGATTCGAATCTCGCGGGCGCGCCGCCCACGGACGCGCCGTCCAAAGTCTTCCAGCACTGGTCCGTCGATATCGGAATCCAGAACAATCTCGGCCGCTTCTTCGCTGCGAAATTTCGCTCCGGCGTTCTCTACGGAATCTACACGCGCACGTCCGATCCCGCCGCGCTCGATGAAGCTCTCAATGCTTACCGGAAGGCGCGCGACGCCTGGAAAGCCATTGCCGACGTCGCGAACAAAGTCTATCGCCCGGATCTCACCTTCGGCTACACGCCGAACCTGCGCGGCTCCTGGCAGGACCGCCTCGCCGCAATCGACGAAGACATCGCCGCTATGGAAAAAAGTGAGCCAACGGGCGCGCCCACAAAAGCAACTTCTGCGATCGTCGAAGCGCTTGCCACGCCGCACCGCCCGATCGTCGAGCTCGGCCACACGCCGGTGAAACGCGCGCGCGGTGGAACCGCAATCCCCATCGCCGCCGCGCTTCCCGAAGGCGCAGAAGGCAAACTGAACCTCTGCTATCGCCACGTGAATCAGGCGGAGACCTGGATCAGAGTTCCCATGGAGCTCGCCGGCCCCGAATTCCGCGCCGAGATTCCCGCCGCCTACACGTCGTCACCCTACCCGCTGCAATACTATTTCGAAATCCATCTCGACAACGGCGCCGCCACACTCTATCCCGGGCTGCCGCGCGATTACTCCACGCAACCCTATTTCCTGATCCACCGCGGATAATGGGGCATGGTCGGCCACTTTCAGACGCTCGCGTACTACAACCGCATCGCGAACGAGCGCCTCTACGAAGCCTGCGCGCAACTTTCTGATGACGAGTACCGCAAGCCGCGCGCCGGCTCTTTCGGCAGCATTCACGGTCTGCTGAATCACGGTCTGCTGGGCGATACCATCTGGCTCTCGCGCTTCGAAGGCGGCGGCGCCGCAACACCCGCGCTCAACACGGTTCTGCACGATGAATTTCCCGCACTCCGCGCCGCCCGAGCCGCGCACGATGCCCGCATCGACGCGTTCTTCGCGAGTCTGACGGACGACGCGCTTTCGCGCTCATTCGCCTACGTCAATAATCAGGGGAAGAATTACGTGGAAGCCGCGCCGGTGGCCTTCGCGCACTTCTTCAACCACCAAACGCATCATCGTGGACAGATTACCGTGATGCTGAGCCAGACGCCGGTCAAACCGCCGGCGCTCGATCTGCATCGAATCGTGAATCCGTGAGAAACGGGGCCCGAGCCGGGGATCCCGGATGGAATCCCCTGCTCCGCACCGAGCTCGTCTACGCATCCCAGGACATCTGCCTGGCGACGTCAGACGGCGAGCTTGAACGCGCTACACAAGACCGTAGCGCGCGAAACTCTCAAAAGCCACATACCCGAGCAGCGTTCCCATCGCGGAGCCAACCAGAATGTCGCTCAGAAAATGCATTCCCACAATCACGCGAGAGATCGCTACATTCGCCGCCAGCACCAGCAACAGCGGCATCACTTCGGGGTAAAAAGAACCAATTGAAACTGCAACAGCGAAAGCCGTAGTCGAATGGCCCGACGGAAACGAAAACCGGTCCCGCGTCACAATACACGCCCAGCAATGCGGCTCGATATCGCGCGGCCGCACGCGTCCTACTGCGCGCTTGATCCGGTGAAAGATCAGAATGCCAGCGGCAACCGCCAGCCCGCCCGCTTCCACGGCGCGAAACCGTTCGGGATCACCCGAAAGCAGAAGAGCGATACCGATCGCGCCCCAGAGCCAGCCATCGCCGGCTCGGGTAGCGAAGAGCATCCACATGCGAATCCAGCGCGGCGCGCGCCACCGGTTTACACGGCGCATCAGACCGTAGTCCGGGGCGGAAAGTCTTTCCCTTGCGCGTGCGAGCGTCATACTACGCTGCCCTCAGTGAGAGCAATTTGCTCTCCGGTTCCAGACTCCGGCTCTTCCGGCCCCAATACCATGCGAAAGCGTGTTCGTGGAGGAAATTCACTGCCGCAAACACCGGCACGAAAGCGAAGAGCGGGATCAACACCGCAGTTCTCCGGTTCGTGAGTACCGTGGACCATCCGATGCCGGAAATCGTTCGCATCACCTTCCAGCAGCTCCCTGACGCGCCGTAAGGCACGCCATGGCCGCGCCGCAGCGCCGCTACATATTCATACGCATTCCGGGCACCCTGGACTACCGTAAATGTGCGTCCGGCCCCATTCAATGTGTGCGAATCGCTACCACCGGTGACGGGTTTGCGGTGCCGGACGGCAAAATCGGCCGCGCGCCGGTTGCCCGCGCCCACGATGTGCCCGTTGACGGCTTCCACACCCCCAAACTCGCGGAAAATTTCGAAATCAGCGGCGGTGCGGCGTCCGGTAAGCCCTGAAAATGCGTGGTTTACAGTCAGGAAGAGCCGATTCTCCGACGCGTAAGCCAGCAGGCTCTCCGCGTCGGTACGGCGGCGCTGCAGCTCGATGTGATCGCGTTCGGTGATCCCGTAGGCGCCCGCGTGCATCTCTGTGCCGCTCGGCAGCGTGACGGTCACCTCTTCGCTGAGGAAGAAATCGGGATATTTCCGGAGCTCCTCGCCCGCGTCGATCGAGTCATGATCGGTCACGGTGACAAGGTCCATGCCCCGGCGTTTCAGTGTTTCGTAGAGGGCGAGGGGTTCATTGCAGGATTCGAGGCAATACCGCGAGAGCCCCGGGACGGTACACTTTCCGGAGTGGATCGTGTGGACGTGGAGGTCGCACCTCATGCTTCCTTTGTAGTGCCGCAACGTTACAGAGCCATGATGTTTTAAAGACGCGTTCGTGAAAAATTCCCTGTTTTGTGTGACTTGCCACCAGATTTGCACAGAATATCCTCAGATTGCGTCACCTGACGCACCGGCCGGATGGTGCGAATCAAACCCCGTATGGACACCTCACGTGTTAACGTGACGATGACTGCGTGAATTCCCATGGTGACGCTCGCCGATATCGAAGCCGCGCGTAAGACGATTGGCAATTCCGTCTTCCTCTCGCCCTGCGCCTATTCGGAAACATTCAGCCGGTTCACCGGCAATCGCATCTACTTCAAGCTCGAAAACCTGCAGATGACGGGCTCGTTCAAAGAACGCGGCGCCGTCAACAAACTTCACGCGCTTACGCCCCAAGAACGGGCGCGCGGTGTCGTGACGGCGTCGGCGGGAAATCACGCGCAGGGCGTCGCCTATCACGCAACGCGGCTCGGCATCCACGCCAGGATCTGTATGCCGCTCGCCACGCCGCTCATCAAAGTCTCATCCACTCGCGATTACGGCGCGGAAGTCATTCTCACCGGCGCGAATTTCGATGAAGCCCGCGAAGAAGCCGAGCGCATCTGCGCGGCGGAAGGCCTGATCTTTGTGCATCCGTTCGATGATGACGCCGTGATCGCCGGGCAGGGAACGATCGGGCTGGAATTACTCGAGCAGCAGCCCGATCTCGAAGCCGTAGTCGTGCCGATCGGCGGCGGCGGACTGATTGGCGGCGTCGCCTGTGCGATGAAAACGAAGAACCCGGCGATCCGCGTTGTGGGAGTCGAGACCGCGCGTATTCCCTCGATGAAAGCCGCGCTCGCCGCGGGTGAACCCGTCACGCTCCCGCCGGCTGCGACGATCGGCGACGGCATCGCCGTACGCCGTTGCGGCGCGAAGACGCTGCCGCTCGTCAAAAAATACGTCGACGAAATCGTGACGGTTGACGAAGAAGAAATCGCCAACGCGATTCTGCTTTTGCTGGAACGTGAAAAGACGGTGGCGGAAGGCGCGGGCGCGGCGCCTGCTGCGGCGCTCCTGAATAAGCGCACCTCACTGCAGGGCCTTCGCACCGCGGTCGTCATTTCCGGCGGCAATATTGATGTCAACTTTCTTTCGAGGATTATCGAGCGTGGTCTGGTGAAAGACGGGCGGCTGCTCCGTCTTCGCCTGCGCGTGCCGGATCAGCCGGCGGCGCTGGCGCGCGTTCTGACGGTGATCGCGGAACTCCGCGCCAACATCATGAACATCGTGCATGATCGCTCGCACTACGGTGTCCCGCTGGGCGAATCGGCCGTCGAGCTGACGCTCGAAACCCGCGGCCGCGATCACGGCAACGAAATCATCGCAGCCCTCCACCAGGCCGGCCACCTCATCGAACAAGTCTCTTAACCGTGGAGCGGGGCTTCGGCCGCCAGGCTTCCGCCTGGCGCACCCGCAGCGCGAATGCCAAAACACGCCCGCCAGTGTTGTGTCTCGCGTCAGCTAAAACGCGTCGCGTGTCCGCGCCCCTACAAAATCAGCATGCAATCGCCATACGAAAAAAA
>CAZPZE010000393.1:0-2425 GCA_964590625.1 uncultured Solibacteraceae bacterium | reverse complement strand
ATATTGATATCGATCGCCAGCCGATCGCGGTGCGAAGTGAGCGCCGAGTATCTCTTCGCGATCTCGGCATAGCGCTGCGGCCCCAGATTCCACACCGTCGCCGGATCCTCGATCAGAAACGAAAACGGCTGCCCATCGAGCAGCGGCAGCACCCGCGCGGCATCGGCCCCGATCGCGTCCTTCATCCCCGGATCGAACCGGTCATCCACATGCGTCAGCACAAGATCCAGTCCCGCATGCTGCGCCTGTAGCTCCGCGGTGAAGCGCAGCCAGTCCGCCTGCATTTTCCCCGCGAGCGCACCGCGAAAATCAAGAAACTGCCGCAGCGACGCCGCATCTTTTCTCTGCCCCCAGATCTCGATCGGATCCCATCCGAGCCGCGCCCGGAACATCGCCCGCACATCGCTGTTCATCGGCGTGAAACGCGCCGGATTTCCCGCGCCTTCGAGCGATTCGAAATAAAGCTCCGCCAGATTGATGCCGTCCCAGTCAAACCGCTGCATCATCGCGCGCAGCCCCGCCTGAATGGCGCGCACGCAATCCGGATTCTGCAGATTCATCAGCTTCCGCCAGTCGAGCTGTGCATCCTGCAGGAGCGCCGTCTTCTCACGCCACTCCGGATGCGCGTCCCAGAACGCATCGCTCACATGCGGCAGCTCAATCCACGCATAAACCAGAATGCCGTGCCGATGGCACGCCGCAATCAGCTTCTCGAGATATTCGTCATGCGCTGCATCCGGATCGAAAAAATGCCACGATGCGACATGAATCGCCGCGATCCCCGCTTTGCGCCACCGCGCGGCCAGATAATCCGGATCGGCGCGCGATCGATACGAATCGTCGAAAAACGCCCACAGCCGCGGCGCGCGAAACGACGGCCCGAATCCCAGATCCGCCAGCGCCTGCGCAATATACGGAAAGCGCTCGTAACCGCTCGCGCCCGGGCTCGCCGCCACCCACAGCACCGCCCCCGCGCCCAGCCGGTAGCCCGCCATCACCGGCGCGCCGGTCCATCGTTCCTTCGCGAAGATCCGCGCATCCGCCGGAATTTCGTAGCGCGGCATCTCCACCGCGCTTCCCCAGATCACGGGCAGCGCTGTATTGTGCTCATCCACAATGTGGATGCAGGAAACGGTGTCGCTCCCCGGCCGGAATCCAAACTCCGAAGCCAGCGGCGATGAGCCTTCCAGAATCACCGCCGCGCCGCTTATCGCCTTCGAGCGCCAATCGGGCGAAGCCGGAACATGGAGTGGCGCCACGTAGATGTCGGCGCTGCTGCCCTCTTCCGCTGCCACGTGGCCTGCCGATGAAAGGATCAAAGGCCACGCGCCGGGCGCTCCCGAGGGCACGCGAAACGTCCCGGCGCTGCACGCCGCCGCGCACAGTGCGAAAATGGCTGCCGCTTTACTTCGTGAACGCATACCAGATTCCCAGCCGCACATCATGGAAACTCGATTCCCCCGTGGGGCCCGCGCCCCGCAGATATTCGCCATGCAGCGCCTCCACCCCGATCCACACCGGCGCCGGCAGCCACGCCGGATGCAGCCGGACTCCCGGACCCATCTCCGAAAAATTCGCCCAGTATTGTTCCTTCGCATCGAGCGTCAGATTCTGCCGCCCGAAAACCTGCGCTCGCATTTGGGGCAGCCGGAACGTATAGCCCGCTCGCGCCTGCCCGTAGAAAATCAGGTCGTTCGCGAAGTGGCTGATGTAGACCGCGTCGCCCGTGGTTTCCAGAAACCAGCCTGGCCTCTCCCCGTTGAGCGAAGCCCCGCGCGTCCGCGCCCACGAAACACCGCCGCGATAATCGCTCCAGTGCGCGCCCGAAAGATAGCTCGTCGCCACACCGGCTTCGAACCAGGCGATCGCGCGATGCCAGTAGTCGGTCGCCAGGCCGGCGCCCACGATCAGCGCATTCTCCGAAAGGCTCTGCGGCAGTACCCCGCCCGTCTCGCGCCGCACATCGCCGGAGAGCCGCAGCGAAACGTACGGATGCAGCGGCACGCGCCGCATTCGAAGCTCCGTCTTCACCTGCCCGTACCCGAACAGATCGCCCCATCGCGAGGAAACCAGCGGATAGAGCCACACCGTCGTCCGGAAGCGGTCCTGCCCTGGCCGCAGATTCGACCATGCCCGCCGCGCCTCCCCCGCCACGTGTGGATCCGCGCTCTGCCGCGCGATATCGAACCAGCGCAGCGCCGTCACGTCATCATGCAGCAGATTATTCGTCCAGCCCAGCTTCAGCGCGAGCGACGCGTCAAGCGGGTTGTCCTCGCGCGCCTGAGTATAGTAGCGAAGCGCGTCTTTCAGGAAGCCCGCCTGATAGCTCCGGTCGCCAAGCACTCTCGGGTCGATCGCATTGCGCTCCGTAGGCGATGCATGCTGTTCAAGCACGCGAGGCATCTTCAGCGTCATCCGCACGCGA
>CAZPZE010000392.1:0-5134 GCA_964590625.1 uncultured Solibacteraceae bacterium | reverse complement strand
ACGCGGGCCGACCGGTGAATCGCGGCAGCGCCCGGCAGAAACACCAGCACATCTCCCGGAATGCCGCGTGCGAGAACGGACTCGAGCGCGCTCACCACCTGCTCTTCGAGCGGCGCGGCGGAGTATGGCGTCCACTCGACTTTCAGATCGAACAAACGGCCTTCCGCGCTGATGAGCGGGCATCCGCCGAGGAACCCGCGCACCGGCCCGGCATCGAGCGTGGCCGACATCACCACCAGCCGCAGATCCGGCCGCTTCGTTTTCTGCAGACGACGCAACAGGGCGATCGCAAGGTCGGTTTCGAGATGCCGTTCGTGGAATTCGTCGAGCACCACGGTACCGATGCCGCGCAGTTCGGGGTCCGCCACCAGCCGCCGCGTGAGCACGCCCTCTGTGAGGAACCGCAGCCGCGTGCGGGGTCCGGCGGTCTCTTCGAACCGCACCTGGTAGCCGACCGTTTCCCCGACCGGCTCACCCATCTCGGCAGCCACGCGGCGCGCGGCCATCCGGGCCGCGATCCGGCGCGGTTCGAGCACCAGCACTCCGCCGCCGAGTTCCAGCAGCGCAGGTGGGACGCGCGTGGTTTTGCCCGCGCCCGGCGCAGCTTCGATCACCAGGTTTGGAGTGCGCCGCAGGCTCTCCACTATGCCAGGGAGAAGAGCGTCGATCGGCAAAGGCGCGGTCACTTCACCCATTGTCCAGGGATGCTCAACACCGCTGTAAATTCGGGTGCGGATATGCTATCGTTGCGGTCGGATATGTCCGTTACCCGTCGAACTTTTCTCGGCGCCGCAGCCGCCACCACCGCCTCTCTCGCGTTCGCGCAGACGAAGAAGATCCCGATTGGACTCGAACTTTACTCGGTCCGCATGGCCCTGGCCGCCGATCCCGTAGGCACCGTGAAGAAGGTGGCGGGGATGGGCTACGAGGTCGTGGAATTCTATGCGCCTTATTACAGCTGGACGCTCGACCAGGCGAAGGACATGAAGAAGGTGCTGGACGATCTGGGCATCAAGTGCCATTCGACCCACAACAGCCTCGCCAGTTTCCAGCCGGCGAATTACCAGAAGACGATCGACCTCAACAGCGCAATCGGCGGGAAATATGTGGTGCTGGCGAGCTCTTCGCAAACGAAAGATCCGGATTACTGGAAGAAGCTTGCGACCGAAACGCTGACGCCTGCGCTCGAAAAATTCCGCGCCGCCGGACTGGGCGCCGGCTATCACAATCACCAGTACGAGTTCGTGCCCACGAACAACAACGGGCCGAAGGCGGTCGAAATTCTGGCCGCCAATACGCCGAAAGATTTCATGATGCAGTTCGACGTCGGGACGGCGGTCGAAATGGGCGCCGATCCGGTGGCGTGGGTGAAAGCGAATCCGGGACGCATCAAATCGATGCATCTGAAGGACTGGAACAAGACTGAAGGCTACAAAGTCCTGTTCGGCGAAGGCGAGGTGCCGTGGAAGCCGCTGCTTGAAGCGGCCATCACGACGGGCGGCGCGGAGTACTTCCTGATCGAGCAGGAAGGCAGCCGTTTCCCGGAATTCGAGACCGCGCAGCGATGCCTCGATAACTATAAGAAGCTGGTGGCATAACGACGCGCGGTTCGCGCTAATCTGTTGAATGTCTCCTGCATGACATTCCCGCGAATGATGGCACGCGCCGGCATCATGGCAGCCCTTCTGGGGCTTGCCGCGGTGGCCTTTGCGCAGGTTATTGAATACGAAAGCAACGGCGAAAAGTATCAGACGCTGACGCGTCGGGGGCTCACCGTCATCGTCACGCACCTGCCGGTCGAAGTGGCCGGTTATGCGCTGATCCAGGTTTCCATCGCCAACGGGTCCGATATCCACTGGACCGTGAAGCCCGAGCAGTTCGGCTATGCCCGCGGGGGGAACACCATGGAGGCGCTGTCAGCGGATGATGTGGTGAACGTAATGCTGGCGCATGCTTCTTCGAGCGACACGATCAAGCTGATCACGGCTTACGAGCGCGCGCTCTATGCGATTCCCAACATGCGCGGGAAAAACGGCTACGAAGAGCGCCGCCAGAGCGCGCTGGCGTTCGGCGGGTCGACGAAACTGAGGGCGGCGGCAGCCGCGTCGGCGATCACGCTCGCCCAGGTGCGGCTCGCGCCGGGAGATTCGACGGATGGCGCGGTGTTCATCCACCTGCCGCGCGATCAGAAAACGCTCACCGGCGGGCGCGTGGTGCTGCACTCGGAGGGGGAGACGTTCGAGTTCAATCCGGATTAGTAGAAAACGGTATGCGCGGGCGCGCCCGCGTTACATGAGGTACTCCGGGAACCCCGCGTCGGGCGGAAGCCCGGCGGCCGAGCCGAACGAAGCCCGGCCCCACGTTAGACGCCGAGGAGCAGGCGCGATTCCAGCTTCTCGCGGTGGTTCTTCGTGAGCGTCAGTTCGGTGCCATCGCGCAGCACGATTCGGTAATCGCCGCGGAACCAGGGCTGCAGTTCCTTCACGCGGTCCAGATTCACGATCGATGACCGATGCACGCGCAGGAACTGCGACGGATTGAGCCTGGCTTCGAGCTCATTCATCGTTTCGCGCACGATGTGGGTTTCGCGGCCGCAGTGCAGGCAGACGTAGTTATCGGCCGCTTCGATCCAGTCAATATCGGTCAGCTTCACGAAAACCACGCGGCCGTTGTTGCGGATGGCGATGCGGTCTGGCGCGATGCGCTGGCTCTCGCGGGGATCGGGCAGGGCGGGCCGCCGGTATTGCAGGCCGGCGCGGTCGCATTCCACGCGCATACGGGCGCGCTGCAGCGATTCGCGGAAGCGGCGGCCATCGAACGGCTTCAGCAGATAATCGAACGCCTGCACTTCGAATGCGCGCAGGGCGTATTCATCGTACGCGGAAGTGAAGATCACCACGGGATGCACGTCAGCAGTGGACCGCGCGACTTCGAAGCCGTCCATTTCCGGCATCTGGACGTCGAGGAAGACGATATCGGGCCGCGCCTGGCGCATGGATGCGATGGCTTCCATTCCGTTGGCGCATTCGCCCAGAACTTCGCAATCCGGCTCGAGGCTCAGCAGGCGCCGCACGCGCCGCCGCGAGAGCCGTTCGTCATCCACGATCAGTACTTTGAAGTTCGGCATGAGTTTCATTCCCTGTCGATAAATTCTGTTCCCGGAAAGGCATGGTGACGCGCGCTTCCACGCCGCCCGCCGGCAAGTTGCGAAGCACCAGAGACTGCTGCTGCCCGTAGAGCGATTCCAGACGCCCGCGCGTGATCCCCAGCCCCATGCCCTCCTGCACGGGATGCCCGGCTTTCTCGCTGAAACCGGCGCCGTTGTCTGTCACGCGAAGCACCAGCGTTTCCGAATAGCGTTCGGCCGCGATGTGAATCGAGCCCGGCTCGGAGCGGCGGCCCACGCCGTGACGAATCGAATTCTCCACCAGCGGCTGCAGCACCAGATTCGGCACCATGGCGTCACGCAGCTCGGCTGGCACGTCGTAGCTGACGCGCAGCCGGTCTTCAAAGCGCGCGCGCTCGATTTCGAGATAGAGATCCAGAATGCGCAGCTCCTCGCTGAGGGGCACTTCATGGATCGTACTGTTGGCGAGGAACAGCCGCAGCAATTCGCTGAGGCGCGCGATCGTCCGTTCCGCCATTTCGGGATCTTCGTGGACGAGCGCCGTGATGCTGTGCAGCGTGTTGAAGAGAAAATGCGGATGCAGCTGCATCTTGAGCGCCTGCAGCTGGGCCTGCACAAGCTGCGTCTGGAGCTGCGAAGAGCGCCGCAGGCCGTTCTGATAACGGTGGTAATACACGAGCGCGTGTTCCACGCCAACGACGACGCAGTAGAGCAGCGTGCCGGTATCGAAAGTCATCTCGACCGACCGAAGCAGCTTCGCCCAGGTAAAGTCGACAAACGCGGAGGTGGAGGGTTTCACGATCAGATCGTAGAGAAGCTTGATCGTTGGAACCAGCACCATGAGCAACCCAGCATGCGCGAGGAGGTGCTTCACCAGATGCGGACGTTCGAGGCGGAAGCGACGCGCCCACCAGAGGATGGCGGGCGTCGCGAGTCCCCAGAGATAAGCGTAGGTGAATTCGGATTTGAAGCAGCTCGCCCAGCTCCACGGGGTCGGCGTAAAGGCGTACCAGTAGTGCGCCTGCCAGGAGCAGAGGAGGCCGTACGCGGACCATCCGGCGAACGGAATCCCGATCCTGAAGAGCCGCTGTCGTGAGAGCTGGATACCGAACATCGCTTTCCAGACTGGAACTTTAGTATTACGCGTAACCCCGCGTTTTGTCCCGAAGAATTTCCGTACTCCCGTACTGAGAGATCCAGGCGTACCCCAACCCTCTCAAAACAACAACTTGAGAGTTAAATAAATGTTACGCGGATTGCTCCCGAATACGGCTTCCGGATTGTTGAAGGTCGGGCTGCCGGGCGTCAGGTAGTTGAAAACCGCGCCGCTGTTGTTGGGGTTTGCCGGATTATCCGCGCGGTTCAGGAACGCGGGGACGAACTGCGCGTGGTTCACGAGGTTGAAGAACTGCGCGGAGAACTGGACGCGCAGCTTTTCGCCGGCGTGGATGTCCTTGAGGATGTTGAGATCCACGTTGTTGATCGGACGTCCGGCAAGCGTGTTCCGCCCGCCGTTGGCATAGGCGCCCGGGCCGGCTGCGATGTATCGAGCATTCGGATTGTCGGCAAGATAGGCAACCACCTTACCCGAACTGTTTGTCAGCGGCGTGTAGCCGCTCCCCGTACCGTCGGTTCCAGCCGGATTAACGATAGTGCGGTCGGAAAAGAAATCGAAGTTCTCGTTGGAATCGGTCTGGCTGAGCGCGGTGACCCACTCCGGGCTTTCCCACGTGTAGATCGGGGCTACAGCCCAGCCCCCCACGATTTCACGCAGCGCGCGCCCCGCGCCGGTGGGAGCCGGGACCTCGTAAACTGCCGAGAATGTAATACGATGCCGGTGATCCAGTGGCGAATTGGCGCGCTCCGCCCTCAGATTCTGGGAATCCTGAGGCCGGCGCGGAGAGACCAGTGTGGTGAAGAATTCTTCCGTGCTGTCGTCGATCAGATGGCTCCAGGTCCACGCGCCGATGAACTGCAGATTCTTTGAGTAACGCTTTGTGATCTGCG
>CAZPZE010000391.1:0-11633 GCA_964590625.1 uncultured Solibacteraceae bacterium | reverse complement strand
GCCGGCGATCATGGTGCGGACGCGCGTGCTGGATCCGGCGAGCGGGAAACAGATTTCGGATTCGGGGCAGCTGAATGCGGCGAACTTTCTGAAGCCGGGGAGTTCGATGGTGCCGGTGGGGCTGGTGCTGCCATCGACGGGATTGCAGGCGGGGAGCTACCGGCTGGAGGTGAGTGTGAATGATGGATCGAAGGCGGAGCCGGTGGTGCGGACGGTGGATTTCGAGGTGAAGTGAGGGGCCGTGCAAAGGCTCGCCTTCCTTATGAAATGGTCTGTTCTTTTATTCGTGGCTGCGGCGGCGCCGGTGTGCGGTCAGGTGGTGCGACCTGTGCAGCCGATTCCTTCGTTTGAGGTTGTTTCGGTGAAGCCGTGGAGTCCGACGCCGGTGGCTGTTCCTGCGGGCGGCGCTCCGAGAGTGAAGGTTGTTCCGACGGGAGCGGCGCCTCCGGCGATCAGCGATCGCGTGCATTTCATCGGGCAGTTGGAGTTGCTGATTGAATCGGCGTATGGGCTTCCCTTCTCTTCGGAAAGCCAGGTTGTTGGGGGGCCGGAGTGGATGCGGAGCGAGTCAGACCGGTATGAGGTGACGGCGACGATCGATGCGGCCCGTTATGCGGCGATGCAGAAGATGAGCGCGGCGCAGCAGAAGGAACAGGTTTCGCTGATGGAGCAGTTGCTGCTGGCCGAGCGGTTCGGGCTGAAGGCACATGTGGAGACGCGGGAGATGCCGGAGTATTCGCTGGTGGTGGCGAAGGGCGGGCTTCGGATGGAGCGGGCTGCGGAGGGGGCGGAGAGCAGGTTGTCGCTTAGTCGAAATGGGCAGGAGAATGAGATTCGGGCGACGGCGGTTTCGATGGCCGAGCTGGCGAAGTCTCCGTTCGTGAAGATGGATCAGCGGCAGATTGTGGATAAGACGGGGCTCGAGGGGAGATTCAACTTCGCGCTGACTTATCGGGCGAATGATGAGAGTGACGGTGCTGCGCTGCCGACGGCTTTGCAGGAACAACTGGGGTTGAGGCTGGTTCCGGAGAGTGGGCCGGCGGAGGTGGTGGTGATCGATCACATCGAGCGGCCTTCCGGGAATTGATGGCGCCGAGCAGGGGCTCGGCTGCGGGCCGGGGGGCCCGCCGTCCTTAGAAGACTTCGAAGCAGAAGGCGTCGTTGGAGCCGTCCGGGCTGAGGGAGTACTCGCCGGCGTCGAGGCTGTCGAGAACGCGAATCTGGTAGAGTGAGCCGCGGACCTTCGAGACGTCAATATTCAGCGGCATGGCGCCGCCCTTTCCTTTTTTCCTGAACGTGATTTCGCGGTGACCGTTTTTGACTTCGACGCGGAAGAGCTGGAGTTTCGTGGGGTCGAGGCTGTCGGCGTCGATGACGAGCATCGGGCTGGCGAGAGGGGTGCGGGAAGTGGATTTGTCGCCGGCGATGGTGTAGATGGTGTCGTCCTTCTTCTTTTGTTCGGTAGCTTTGGTGGTCTCGGTTTCGATGAGATTGTCGGCCTGGACGATGAAGGGGATGTTTTTCTTCGGGGGCGGGCCGCCGGTGTAGCGCTGTTGGGCGCATACCGGGAGTGCGGACAGGACTACGAGGAGGGCGGCGATCGCGGATCGATTGGCCATGGTTTTATTATTCACCCGCGCCGTTCGAGGTGAGCCAGGTTTCGATAGAGGGGTCGTTGAAATCGCGGGCGAGGAGGCAGACGCCGGGGAGATCGGAGTAAGTCGTCGTGATGCCGATGACGCGCATGCCGGCTGCGAGGGCGGCAGCGACTCCGCCGTGAGAGTCTTCGAAGACGACACATTCGTGGGTGGGGACGCCGAGGAGGTCGGCGGCGCGGAGGTAGACGTCCGGGTGCGGCTTGGGGTTGGGGACCTGGTGGCCGTCGACGATGACCTGGAAGAAGCGCGCGAGGCCGGCTTCGCGGAGGACGAATTCCACGTTGGGGGGCTCGGCGTTGGTGGCGACGGCCTTCGGGAGAGCGGCGTGGCGTTCGAGAAAGGCGTGGAGGCCGGGGACGAGAGTTTCCATGAGGCGCGGGGCGAGCATTTCGCGATAGAGAGCTTCCTTGGCGGCGCCATGGGCGAAGACTTCTTCGTCGGTGAGGTTGGCGCCGAGGAAATCGCGGACAATCATGTCATTGCGCTTGCCGTACATGCGCTGCTGCATGTCCTCGGTGGTTTCGACGCCGTGGCGGCGGTTGTATTCGGCCCAGGATTCGCGGTGGAGGGGGTTGGAATCGACGATGACGCCATCCATGTCAAAGATGAGCGCGCGGATTTTATTCACCGGCCGAGCCTCCGGGATCGGCGGTCTCAGCGGCCGCGTCTCCCGACGCGGCGATGGGAGCCAGTTCGCTGTCGAGCCAGGCGAGGTAGTTGGGGGAACCCGCGACGATGGGGAGCGCGAGAACTTCGGGGAGTTCGTAGGAGTGGGCGGCTTCGAGCACGGTGCGAAGAGGCTCGAAGCAGGCGCGCGAGGTTTTGATGACGAGCATCCATTCGACGGAGTCTTCGACCTTGCCGCGCCAGCGGTAGAAGCTGCGGATTTTGGGAAGAAGATTGACGCAGGCGGCGAGGTGAGCGTCGATGAGCCTGTTCGCAATGCGTGCGGCTTCTTCTTCCGAACCGCACGTGCTGAGGACAACAATTTTTCCTGTCATCGGTGACGATTTAATGTTACTATCGTGGTGCTGGACGCCTCTGTTTCCAGTTACAACTTACATGAAAAACTCCGCACTGAAGACCGTATACGCGATTGTGGTGCTTTGCTGCGTTGCGTACGCATTCGTTGAGCTGCAGGGTCCGAACGGGATTCCGGCGCTGCTCGCCAAGCGGCGGCAGGTGGCGGCGTATGAGAAGGAAAACGGTGAAATTCTGCGGGAAAATGCGCAGAAGGAGCAGAGGATCGACCGGCTGGAGAACAACACCGTCGAGCAGGAGATGGAGATCCGGCAGCGGCTTAAGCTCGCCAGGCCGGGCGAGAAGATCTACATCCTGGACGACAGTAACTCTGGTAACACGAAGTAAGTTACGCGATGTAACTCGGCTTAGTCCGGATTCTGCAAAATTCAGGTGACGCCCCTGGTGACGCGTGCATGCGGGATACTGGAAGCATGCTGAAGTGGCCGGATATCCTGACGCTCGCGAAAGACGGGAATCCCGCGCCGGCTCACAAAGTGGTGAAGACGGAAGCGGAATGGCGCGCGCAGCTCAGTCCGGAAACCTTTTATGTGACGCGACAGGCGGGGACGGAGCGGGCGTTCAGCTCGGCGATGTGCAGCCTGTTCGAGCCGGGGATTTATGCGTGCGCGTGCTGCGGGACGGTGCTGTTCGACGCAAGTGAGAAGTTCGAGTCCGGGACGGGGTGGCCGTCATTCACGCAGCCGGTGGATCCGGCGGTGATTGCGTATCATTTCGATGGGCCCGCGTTCTTCCGGCGGGTCGAGACGGTGTGCAACACGTGCGATGCGCACCTGGGGCATGTGTTTCCGGATGGTCCGCCGCCGAGCGGGCTGCGGTACTGCATGAATGCGGTGGCGCTGAAGAAAACGGGCGCGCACGCGTAGGGCTCGCGGGGGCCGTCAGACGGCCTTTCGCGGGATGGCTCTCAGGGCGATTGCAAGGAGTCCAAATCCGATCATCACGATGGCACTGGGTTCGGGAATGACGATATCGGCGTCCGAGTGGAACGTGATCTGGGCGCCGCCTCCGGGAGCATTCGCGTTGTTATCGACGAAAATCTGGTCGCCCACGGAGCCATCCGGGTCCAGGATATCGAACTCGAGCTGGCTGGCGCCGCCGAGATCCCACAACAGGCTCGTATTTTGAAATTCACCGATGGGCTCGCAGGTTGTGGTGTTTTCGCTTCCGCAGCCAATGCTGGAGAGGTCACCGGGCAGAACCCACGTGCCTTCCTGGTCCGGCACCGGCTCCCATCCGATGGTGTTGAATCCGAGGGCCCAGCCTGCGCCAAGCTTAATTCCATCGCTCGTATCGTCATCAAAACCGAACGGATCGAAAGAGACTTCTCCATCGCTCGCCACGATGAATGTGAAGGGGGCTCCGTTGACCGTGTTGACGGTGATGGATTGGACGCAGCCGCCTTCCTGCAAGCCGTCTGCGGAGTCGCCCAGAGTGGGTCCCGAATCGCTCTCCGTGCAGATTGTAGAGGCCGATGATAAGCCAGCGGTCGCCAGAAGCGCCAGCGGTATGACATACTTTGCAAAACTCAGCATGGACCTTTGCTCCCTTTGAATTGCCGCAGTGCGGGCATTGCGCGATGTGTGCGCTGGTTTCATGCTAACGCCGAAACGTTAAAGCTCAGCGTTCCTTTTTGATTAATCCTGATGAGTTATTTTTCCCGCGTAGTAGTGCGCGGATTGGCGCTCAGCTTTGGGTGGAGATGGCGTGCTGCACGCGTCTCCGTGAAGGAAGATGGAGAGGGACGCGCGGGGCTCGCGCGGGCGAGGGCGTGATATAAAGGTAAAGACGCCCACCGAAAAAAGCCACCCTAGCTCAGTTGGTAGAGCGGCTGATTCGTAATCAGCAGGTCGCCAGTTCAATCCTGGCGGGTGGCTCCAGATCTTCCGGAAATCCTGGCAGACACATTACCTTAACCCCCAGCCGGTAGCTGTTGAGCCCCGGCGCCGCAGGCTTGATGCCCGTCCGAAGCGGCAGCCTTCCATCCAATTCAGCTGCGGACTGCCATAGAGCCGAGAGATACTTCTTAGATATGGATTTCGAAGTCGCGATCGTGGGAGCAGGCCCTTACGGACTGTCTGCCGCCTCCTACCTCAAGGCGAGAGGCCTGGGAGTTGGTGTTTTCGGCGAGCCCATGAGTTTCTGGCGAGACCATATGCCGTCCGGTATGTTCCTCCGGTCAAATTGGGCGGCGTCCCACATCTCGGATCCTCATCATGAATTCACACTGGATCACTTTAAGGCAGACTCGGGCGCTCAATTTCAGCAGCCTATCCCTTTGGAACACTTCGTGGCTTATGGGAATTGGTATCAGCAGAAGGCTGTACCCGATTTGCAGCGGCGTCAGGTGACGGGTCTGGAAAGATCTGACGGAGGATTCCGTATTACTCTCGAAGGCGGAGAAGTCGTGCAGTCCCGCCGCGTCCTGGTTGCCACCGGTATTTCGCATTTCCCCTGGATGCCGAAAGAATTCGAAGGGCTGCCCAAATCGCACGTCACCCACTCATCCGATCATTGCGATTTGAGTTGTTTTCACGGGCAGGAGGTCGTGGTGGTAGGTGGAGGGCAAAGCGCGCTGGATGCTGCTCGCCTGCTGAATGCTATGCAGATTAAGGTGGAAGTCATCGCCCGGCAGGCAGTGCTGAAGTGGGTTGGGGAGAACGTGTGGTTGCACAGACTGGGCCTCATCTCCTGGTGTCTGTATTCCAACTACGATGTGGGTCCCGCCGGTATAAGCCGCCTGGTGGGATTTCCAAATCTCTTTCGACTGTTGCCGCGTAGCGTGCAGGACCGCATTTCCCGTCGTGCGACACGGCCCGCAGGAACCGGCTGGCAGCGTCCTTATCTGGCGCAAGTCCCGATTACGCTTGATCGCGAAGTGGTCGCTGCAGATGTTCGCGGAGGGAAAGTCCAGCTCAAATTGTCTGATGGGACGGAACGAGTGGCCGATCACGTGATCGTGGCCACGGGATACCGCGCAGATATCGCTCGATTTCCGTTTTTTGATCAGGCGATTCGAACAAATATGAAAACCCGGGAAGGCTACCCCGTTCTGGGACGTGGTCTGGAGTCCTCGATCCCGGGTCTGCACTTCGCCGGGAAGGCGGCCGCGTGGAGTTTTGGGCCCCTGCTCAATTTCATCTCCGGAACCCACTTCACGGGCAGCGAGCTGATCCGTGTTTTTGCAGGGAAACGGGATTGAGTTCTCGCGCGATGAGATGACGCAGAATCGGCTCGAAGGTAGCTCAATGGAGATGCTTCTGGTCCTGGCTAAGGATGCATCCTGCGCATTAATCAACGACAGAATTTTCCGGCGCAGATAGCTCCACGCCGTCGCGAGACAAAGTTCGGGCAAATACAGGCCCCTCGCTTTTTCCGGTGAGGGACGCTCCGGTTGGGTCAACCGACGGCGCCGCGCTCGACAGACTTGACTGAGGATTCTTCTGGAGCAAAGCTGTTCGAGGAAAAGTAAACGCGATTACCGCAGCCGTGGAAGGGAGTCGGTAAACCACCTGCCATCTCGTGAAGAGTGGCGAGGAGTAAAGAAACCTATGATGGGAAGGAGATGCAATTGAAATCCGGGCTCCTGGGGCTGGTGTGTTTCGCTGTTTTGTGTATTACCTTGAGCCTTGGGCTATGGCCCTTCCATTCTCCAAAGAACGACGTCACCTGGCTAAAGAACGCGAACGGCGTTTCTTTTGGCCGATACGGAGTTGTCGTCAGTTCCGATGTCCTGAAACCGCCCGCTTCACATCAGAATGAAGGTGGCACAGTCGAACTTTGGGTCAGGCCGGACCGGTGGAGCAATTCGGCGACGCTCGTGTCGCTATATCGGCCTGAATCCAGGACCCAGTTCGCGATGCGACAGTCTTTGACCGACCTCGAAGTCGCCGGCGAATCAACCACGTTCAGCGGGCGGGATGTCACGAACCACTTCTATGTTAACGATGCGCTCGGTGCGGCACTGCGCGGAAAGCAACCCATCTTTCTAACGGTCGCCTGCGGCATGCAGGGAACGAGGGTATATCTTGATGGCGTCCTGGTGAAAACGGTCCCGCAGTTCCACGTGGATCCGAAGGCTTTTGCGGGCCGAGTGATCCTGGGTCAGGGTCCCTGGCAACCAGACAGCTTCCGGGGAGAGGTTCGTGGCCTCGCTATCTTCGAAGCAGAATTGGGCAGCGACCGAATCCTGCAACACTACAGAACCTGGACAGAAGCGGGGCAGCCTGACATTGTGGCGGACGATCAGAGTCTGGCGCTCTATCTGTTCAATGAGCATACGGGTGGAGTTATCCACAGCCACTCGGAAGCTGCCGGGACAGACCTGTACATACCCGTGGCTTATGAAGTCATCGATAAGATTGCGCTGGAGCCATTCTGGAGAGAGTTCGACTTTTCCCGAAGTTACTGGTCGGGCAATGTGAAGAACATTATCGGCTTCATTCCCTTTGGATTTTGTTTTTACGCCTGGTTCAGCATGACGCGTCGCAGATCGAGCGTCACATTTTTTACTCTCGTCCTCGGCGCTTTGGTGAGCCTGACGATTGAAGTTGTTCAGGCCTTCCTGCCGACGCGGGATTCCGGGACAACTGATATTATCACCAATATCATCGGAACCTGGGTGGGAGTACTGTGTTGCAAGAAGGCCTATCCAGTAATCGCGCGCATGTTCGCGTCGCGCGGCTGGCTTTCGCAATCAAAGTGTTGAGGAGAGGACACACGGAGGTTGCGGATTCCGGCGATAGGCTTCGGGGCGTGTCGTCATTGAACGAGGCAGTCAAACGCTGACGCGTTCGATCGGAACCGCCCAGAATTACGGCACGAAGACATCGATCGCGAAGGCCGGAGCGAGAAGGAGTGTCTTCGCGACGCGAAATTCGCAAGCCAAATTCTGGTGCGCCGATCTGGCGCTAGCCGCCCGATGGAAAGGGGGGAAACGCGTTGGCAGCCCGGCACTGTGGCGTCGAACGTTATCGACTTACTGAGATCACCAGGCCGAGGCGTGCGAAACCATACACACCAGCGGAGTCACTCATCACAGCCGCGATAGATACCGCCGGAACAGGACCCACGCCAAACCAATTTGGAACGCACCGACCCCAGCACCGATCCACCAGACCAAGGGAACCTCGTTACATCTACAAGTATAGGGGATACGCTGATCACCCGGTTCTCAGCTGCCGAATGTCTTTGGCTAAGAGGAACTCAGAAATCTGTCATCCCGGCGTCCGAACGTTGTGGACGAATTGCCTCAAATTTGCATCCCGATCAAAAAGAGATATAACTCCACAATGTAAAGAAAAGAGAAAGCAGATGGCCGGAAACGTGCCCGAGAGTGCCTACGCCAGAAGTATCGAAACCATTGCCGTTAATGGATATTGGCGTATTTGTGGTTCCTGAACACTGTGCCCACCTCGCCCCTAAGACATGCCATCCCCCGGAACCAGGTTGCTCCGGGCTTTAGCCGTGCAGGGGAAGGTCTCTTCATCTCGCGATCCGACGCGGTTACTGTGCTGAATCCTTTGGAAGACCCACGATGGGAAGAGTTCGTGCAGGCACATCCACGATCGTCCATCTTTCACAGCACGGGATGGCTTGAAGCGCTGCATGGGACATATGGCTATCGCCCGGTGGTCTTGTCAACATCTGTTCAGGGGCCTTTGAACGATGGGCTGGTATTCTGCGATGTTGATAGCTGGATCACGGGCCGCCGATGGGTATCCCTGCCCTTCTCGGACCATTGCGAACCGCTTACCAATCAGAGTGGCAGTGAGCAAGCCTTGCTGTCCTCGCTGCCGGGGCTACTGGAGCGGTACGGTCTTCGGTATTTCGAGATGCGGATGACGCAGAACGCTGAATTCGGGGGCGGAACTTCTCCAAGCTCCCTCTCCCGGTCTACCTGCCCTTACTACTTTCATCGGCTCGATCTTGTACCCGATTTCAATACTCTCTTCCGTAATCTTCACAAGGACTCGACGCAGCGAAAGATTCGACGCGCCGAGCGAGAGGGATTGGGATATGAACTCGGCGACTCACCCGACCTCCTGGATTCCTTTTTCAGATTGCAGATCCTGACACGGCGCCGGCATGGATTGCCACCACAGCCCAAACAGTGGTTCCGAAACATTTTGCGCTGCCTTGGCGAAGCAGCTCAGATTCGTGTTGCTTATCGAGGCAAGACACCAATCGCGGCAATTTTCACGCTGACGCACAAGGATACGGTCGTATACAAGTACGGGTGCTCGGATGCCGCCTATCACAACCTCGGGGCTATGCAGATGCTGCTGTGGAGAACGATCGAGGAATCAAAGAGGGATGGTATGAAAACTCTTGATTTGGGTCGGTCTCGCCCCTCAAACGAAGGTTTGATCAGGTTTAAGTCCCGGCTGGGAAGCACCGTCTCAGCGTTATCCTATTCGCGTTTCAGTCCCACAGTCTCTCAGAGCGGCGCTTATCAATCGCCGGACCAGGGATGGATGGCAGCTTTCCGATTTAAGTTATTCCGCCGGATACCACCCGCCGTGTCCTGCGCGCTGGGAACAAGATTGTACCGACATATCGGGTGAGGGGCGACACGGCCCGCTCATACCTGGCCTGTTCAGCCTTTCGTTAGGCTAATCGGCGGCAATGACTTTAGCCTGAATCGCGCCTGCAAACGGAGGATTTCCGGCTGAGGCTGGAGGCTTCGCCCCTTCGAGTCTGCGCAAACCATATAGGAGAGCTGCCAGAATCGCGATTTGCAAAGGCGTAAATACAAATCCACCGTAGTGGTGGATAGGACTGTTGATATAGGCGCGATCGACATACGCGCTCAGCGTTGCAATAACGCTGATACGGAACGCGTTTTTCACGATAGCGAGCGGTATCGTAGACAGGATTAGAACCAGCCGGCTGATATTACTGCGCAGACCTACTCGACTAACCACGATGATGATCAGGAGCAGCGAGAGGCAGGAGCGAATTCCGCTGCATTCCGGAGCAACCTCCACGTCGAGACCGCGGAGCGACAGGTGCGTGTCCTGGGCAAACACTGGGATACCGAAGAATCGCAGCATTGCGACGCTCGTAGCCGCCGACCCGTGCTGCAGTGCGGTCGTGACCCGATCCATAATCCATGCTGGTAACGGAACGGCTAACAGGAGACAGAAAAAGGGAAAGGCCGCCGCAGCCAGACTCTGGCGTCCATAACAGAGGGTGAAGGCCCCGGCGCCTGCAACAACGATCGTGAGCCCTGCAAGATTCAGGTGAGTGTCTGGATTGGAAATCGTGTTGTGTAGGAAGAGAAAAGGCCAGACTGATAGCGCGATCACCAGGAGGGGAAGGCCAACAGCCGGGTCCCAGTTTACGTGACTGAAAATACGCCTCCGATCCCAATACATCAGAGCTGCAAAAATCGCCGGCGCCGCGATCACCGTGATATACCGGTCATCCCGCAGGCCGAGGTTCAGCATAGCTGTGATCGGAGACAAAAAAACCAGCGCCACGAGGGAATAAAGGGCGAACACTGCAGCGTTGCGGGCCATCATTGGGTTATACACCACTTACCGGGGGATGTTCGGTAGGCCAGGCGTTACCGAGTCGCTATCATCTTTGCTTCAAAGCTGAAGTATACCGCTGTTCGTTGGCACCCAGCTGAGCCTCCGGGAGCCTTGGTCCTGGTACTCTATGCGAGCCGGGTGCTTCTCCTGTCTCGTGTTCAGATGCCCCCGGTACCTCCATATTTCAAGCCGCCTCTTTGTTAGTGGAATACCGGATCTGCCGTGGGCTCCTCTACTGGCGATAAGAAGTTGCTCCCCCGCGGAAAGCGGCGCTGCTGCGGAGGAAGAGCCTGGACGGCTGCGCGATGGCGTTCAGTCAGAGATGGCGCATTCTCCTGTGACCGATCGCCAGAATGGCGATGAGGCCCGCGGCGCATAACATCCCCACATCGGGTTCAGGGCTACTGCTGGTGGTGGCGCTCTCCGCTGAACAAACGTTCGCGGCGGGTGTGAGTGGCGGTAGCGGCGAATTCGTCACGCTGACGTTGTTCTGGAATCCGTAGCAGAAACCATCCAGAACGGTCAAAGTCGAGTTCACGGTATTCTCGACAGCCAAATAGGTATTAGCGTCAAAAAATAGCGGTGGCGCATCCGGATTGCCGAATTGGCCGTGTGGCAGGTCAAAAAAGCTGAGGCCGCTCGCGGACGAATTCGTCGCCGTTGTGTTGGTGTCGCAGGGGTATTCCGGGTTTGCCGGATTGTAAGAGTTGCAACCGGGGTTATCCACGTCCAGGTTCAGGATAGTTCCCGCTCCGAAGTTGTAATAGATTGCCTGTACCCAGACAAATAACTCGTCAGGACCCAGAGTGGGGAAGTTTACACGAGACACGTCAACGCTCATGTGGACTTCTCCGGCGCTGGCGTTGCCAATACTGTGATTGCCTACATAGTCGACGGAAGCCGTGATATCGAAAAAGCCACTTAGTTCATCGCTGTAGTTGAGCGTCCAGCCACCACCTCCCTGCCCTGGATTTGAAGGTGTGCCGTTCCAGTTGTCAAATGCCTGCATGAAGAGAGGAGCAATCCCCCCCAGATTCAGGTCGGCCAGGCTGCTGCTCCCGAAGAACGCGGTCGTGTCGCAGTAATCGTTGATCTGGTTTACGCAAAACAGCGGACCCGTATCGGTTGCTGGCGGAGAAGTGAACGAGATCATAGTAGCAGCGGAAGCGGGTGCTGCGAATGCGAGCGCGGCGGCAAGTAGTCTGGTGAAATACATGGACTTACTTCTGCTTTCTTAGAAGTATAAGTTGGCTCGCTCGAGTTTGCCAGATGTAGAAGTAACAGTACTCGTTATTTGCAAACGTGCGCTTAAGTGCGCTAAGCAGATCTTACTAAATAGATTCGGCCAGACCGCCTTGCGGGAGTCTGGCCGAATGTTTTACCTGAAGATTCGTTT
>CAZPZE010000390.1:0-3316 GCA_964590625.1 uncultured Solibacteraceae bacterium | reverse complement strand
GTTCGCGGATCCGCGCGAGCCCCAGGACTTGATGAACTTGCCGTTCTTATCGAACTTGGCGATGCGGGCATTGCCGAAACCGTCGGCGACGTAGATGTAGCCTTCGGAATCCCAGGCGACGTCGGTGGGGCGGTTGAAGAGATCGCTCGGCTGGCCCGCGCCGGGTGCTCCGCCGCCGCGGCCACCACGTCCAGCGGGCGCCGCATTGAGGGGCGCCGCCGGCACGCGCTCGGCTTCGGCTTTCCGGCCGAGCAGCATCATCACGCGTCCCTGCGGATTGAATTTGATCACCATGGTGGAGAACTGGTCGACCACCCAGATGTTGTCCTGCGGATCGACGCGCACCTGCTGGGCTTCGAGGAAGCCATAGATGTCCTTGCCGATCTCGCGCAGGTAGTTGCCCATCGGGTCGAATTCAAAGAGGCGCGAGCCTCCGTGCGCGAACGGGCGCGCGGTGCCAATCGTGATAGTGGGATGGCCGGTACGCGTGTAGACGAAGATGTTGCCGTGCGAATCGGTGGCGACGCCGGCGACTTCGCCGATGGGAACGCTGGCGGGGTACTTCAGGGCGTCGACGGCGGTGAACGGAATTTCGGGAGCGGAACTCTGCGCCGTGAGAAACGCGGCGGTCAGAAGGGGAAGCGCGAGTGAGGTTTTCAGGATGTGTCTCATGCGGGTTCTCCTATTTGGTGGCGGCGGTGGCTGCCGGGGCCTGCGGTTTCAGCGTCAGCTTCATCACGCGCCAGGATTCGATCTGAGCGGCATAGATCACGTTCGGGTTACGGCAATCGAGCATGTGGGTGACCTGGAAGCCATCCTCCTGCTTGCTCGCATGGCCGAAGCGGCCGATGATGGTGCCATCGAGCTCCATTTTGTAAATCTCGCCGGTGTTTTCCCAGGTGCCGGGCAGGTTGCCGTTCGGATTCGAATTCGACGAGAACAGATACTGGTGCGGGCCGGGCGAAACGCAGACGGTCCAGGAGTCGCCGATGTTATCGTACGAAGCCTTCGGGGTCAGATCGTTGTTGAAGACCAGCAGACGGTGATTGCTCCGGTCGGCGACGTAGACGGTGCCCTTCGCGTCGACCGCGATGCCGTGCGGCAGGTTCATCTGCGTGGGTCCGTTGCCGGGCTTTTCGCTGCCGACCTGGGCGAGGAAGCGGCCGTTCCTGTCGTACTTCACGACGCGGTTGTTGCAGTAGCCGTCGGAGACGAAGATGTTGCCTTCGGCGTCCCAGGCGACGTCAGTCGGGCGGCAGAACGTGTATTTTCGCGCGGGCGGATTGGGGCCGTTGGTTGTGGCGACAGCACCGGCGACTTCATCGGGGCGATGGCCGAGCACCATCATGACTCGGCCTTCGGGATTGAACTTGATCACCAGATTAGTGCCTTCATCGACGACCCAGATGTTGTCCTGGGGATCGACGCGCACCGAGTGGGCGAATTCGAAGCCGTAATTGCCGACGCCGATTTCGCGCATGTAATTGCCCAGCGCATCGAATTCGAACAGGCGCGTGTTTTCGCTGCGCGTGTAGACAAACAGGTGGCCTTTGGAATCGGTAGCGACGCCCATGGCTTCGCCGAGGTAAAGGTTCGGCGGCATTTTGGGAAAGTTCGGGGCGACGGTGTATGGGATCTCGGGAACGTTTTGCGCCTTGGCTTTTTGCGCGTGGGCGGCGGGGGCCGCGAGCATCGCGGCGAGGGAAAGGCTCAGCGCCGGACAGAGCTTACGCATTGTTGCACTCCTTGCATGGCATGGAGTGCATTATATGAGAACAGCACCTTCAAAATCTCGCGGCCCACGGCTTCCACCACTTTCGGGACCACAGCGTTGCCGAACTGGCGGTAGGCCTGCGTGTCGGAAACGACGATTTTCTTTTCGTCGAAGCCCATCAGACGGGCGCATTCGAGAGGGGTGAGACGGCGCGGCGGTTTGGGTTTTCCCTGGGGGATGAGGATCTCGGAGCCGTCTTTGAAATAGCGGGCGCTGAGGGTTCGGGCGATGCCGGCGGGATTGGCCAATCCGAAGCCGAAGCCGTTGCCGCGCGCGCGATGCCCTTCCGCGTAGCGCTGCAGATAATTCCAGAGATGCGGAGTCAGCGTGTACTTCGGATCCGGAGATTCTTCGAGGATGTCGCTGAGCTTCGGCTTCTCGCCTTCGGGCGCCTGCGGGAAGGCGAAGGCCGGCTCGACCGGGAAGGCATTCTTATCGAAGCAGACGATGTAGACACGTTCGCGATGTTGAGGCACCCATCCGGCAGCGTCGATGATCTGATCGAAAACCCAGTAGTGGAGTTCGTCGAGCCGCTGGCGGATCACCTGCCACGTGCGGCCGCGGTCGTGTGACTTCAGATTCTTGACGTTTTCGAGGAAGAGCACAGCCGGGCGCTTCGCTTCCACGATGCTTGCAAGATGGAAGAAGAGGTTGCCCTGGGTTTCACATTCGAAGCCGTGGGCCATGCCGAGGCTCTGGCGTTTGGAAACGCCGGCGATGGAAAACGGCTGGCACGGAAAGCCGGCGGCGAGCAGATCGTGATCGGGAATGTCTTCGATCTTCAGCGTTCTGATATCGCCATGCGGCGTTTCACCATACCAGGCAGCGTAGGTGCATTTCGAATACTTGTCCCACTCGCAGGAAAAGCGGCAGCGGCCGCCGAGCTTTTCGAGCGCTGACCGGAATCCGCCAATGCCGGCGAACAGATCGATAAATTCGAACGGCGGGTTCTGCGGAATCCGGGAATCGGCCATGAATCTTATTGTGCAGGATTGAATACGTTCAATGCGGAATCGATCTCGGCCTTTGTCGGCGCGTGCGGCAGCATCTGAATGCCTTCGCGTACGAACATAGCGCCGCGGACGGGAACCAGCGCGCCGGCGGTCTCATTTCCACACGCAGCGGTGACTGCGACAATCCACTTGCCTTCGTTGTTCCAACTGCGCGCGACGACGAAAGCGCCGGGGGTGCCCGCGGCGGCAGGCATGGCGGAGGCGGTGCGGCGTTCGTTTCCGACGATGCCTTCGGCCATCGCCGTTAACTGCGCTTTCGATGGATCCGCGCATCCATTCACGCGGACAGCGAAAACTGCCGAGAGCTTCTTCGCCATCAGCGTCTGCGCGGCGAACGGAGCGCCGATGGTGAGCGACAATCCCTCGGCGGAAAGCACCGATGCGGAAAGCAGAATGAGGAAGAGAAGTCGCTTTACCATGTCCACGCTAATTCATCTTTCCATATTTTCAGTGTGTCCGGATCGAGGGCCAGGACTTTGTTTTCGGTGACATCTTTCGGCAGTGGCGCGAACGAAATCATCTTGTCAAA
>CAZPZE010000389.1:0-22493 GCA_964590625.1 uncultured Solibacteraceae bacterium | reverse complement strand
TCGAACCCGCGGCGGCGAACGTGCATTTCGAAGACCGCCTCGAAAACGGCCGCCTGGTATTCGACTACAAAATGCGCGACGGAATCGTCACCCGCAGCAACGCGCTCGATCTGATGCGCGCCGCCGGGCTCGACGTCTAGTGAATTGACGATTCAACGCCAGCGGACGCGCGACTCAGTCGCGTTTGATGGACGCTGAAGGCGCATGTCCCGAGGCACAACACTCGCTACAGACTGGGCAGCAGCGCTTTAATCTCAGCCGCCTTCGGCGAATTCGGATACAGCTCGAGATATCGCTCGAAGTGCTTCTTCGCATCCGCGTTGCGGCCCAGCTTCATATAGGCGTAGGCAATATTGCCGTGGGCTTCCTTACGATTCGGATCGGCCGCAAGCGTTTTCTCGAGCCAACTCGCCGCATCCTTATAGCGCCCCAGCTCATACTCGGCGAATCCGAGATTGTTGAGCAGCACCGGATCATTCGGCTTGAGCGCCACAGCTTTCGAAAACGCCGCGGCGGCATCCTCATATTTCGATTCCCGATAATACTGGCGGCCCATGCGGTCGTAATCATAAGCGCGCGCAGCCGGCGGCGGATTCTTTGGCGGAGCAGTCACCTGCGCCGCCAGAACGGTAGGTGTCCCGCGTCCGGCGAGCCGCTCGGTTTCCGCCTGAATGCTCTGCTGCAGCTTCAACAGCTCCGCCTGTTTGGTTGCAATCTCCGTTTCGAGTCCGCTGAGTTGCTTATTGAGCTCCGCCGCCTTGCCATCGAACTGGCGCGAGGCGGTCGTCAGGGCTTCCGGTTGCAACTCAAAGATGAATTCCCCGCCCTGACTGCCGATCAGATTCCCCATCGACGGCGTCTGCTTCGAAAATCCAGCCACCACAGGACTCACGTAAGCACCGAGTTCAGACGCCGTAATGACGCCGTTGCCATCGAGATCGGCCTTGCCATCGAGCCCCTGCAGCAGCGCCCAGGTGAAAACCGAATGTCCGTCCGGGCCATCGTCGGAAACAAGCTGGTCTGCCCCGCCTGCCGTAAGAATCTGGCGCGCGTCGCGCCGCGTCACTTCATCCAGATAGCTTCGGTCACGCGAAAACGCTCCGCCGCCGCGCGTGAGCGCGAGGCCGCTGTAGCAGGAATCCATGACGAAATAAATATGTTTCGCCGGAATCAGATCGGCGGCTTCATGCAGCGCCGTCATGCTGATCGCAGTCGAGTAATAGTTGTTCGCGTCGGCATCCACGGGAATGATGTAGCCCGATTGCCGCCCGTCCGCGGTCGTGCGCGTGGCGCCATGACCCGCGAAGAAGAAAAATACCCGGTCATCGTGCGAGACATTGCCGCTATCCGACAATTCATCGCCGAGCACCTGCATGATTCGCTGCCGCGTGGCATCGCGATTGATCAGCTTGCGGATATTCTCCGGCTGAAATCCAAACTTCGACACGAGCGTTTGTTCGATCGCCGTCGCATCGTTCACCGCATAGCGCAGCTTCGGCCAGTTCTGGTAATCGTCGATGCCGATGATGACCGCCCAGCTCTTCCGGTACGGATTCAGCTTCTCGCCGGCCACTGTCTGCACAGGCGCGGCAGCCGGCGCAGACCGGTCCGATCCCTCCGGGGGCGTCGATTTCACCATCTTCGTGCCGTCGAACGTGAAGAACGTATATTCCTGCGACGTCAGTTCATCCAGCACCAGAGGCAGCGCTTCCACGCTCTGTTTGTGGATGTCATGGAACAGGATCACGCCTTTGTGCGATTCGTTCACCTGCTTCAGTACGCGCATCGCAATCGATTCCGGAATCGGATCCGCCCAATCCTCCGAATCGATGGTCCACAGCACGTCCTCGAGGCCTTCACCGGTAATCTGCTTGTACACTTCCTGATTCCGTGCGCCGTAGGGCGGCCGGAACAGCAGCGGCTTTATGCCTGTAATCTTTTCCAGAATCTCGTTCGTCGATTCGATTTCTTTCGTCCGCGCTGCCTCGGTCAGATTCGGCAGCACGCGATGCGAATACGTGTGATTCGCGATCGTGTGGCCCTCTTCGAGCAGCCGTTTCGTAATCGCGGCATTCCTCGAAAGCGTAATGCCGGACGCCCCCACTGCCCCCAGATTCTGCCCCAACTCGAAGAATCCGGCCCGAATTCCGTATTTCCGCAGCAGCGCTTCGATCTCGCCCGTATATTTCGGATGCGGCCCGTCGTCGAACGTCAGCGCGACCGTTTTGGCCGGAAAATCAATCCCGGAAATTTCGTTCGGATAAGCCCGGCCGCGCATCCCGGTGGAATCGGTGTCCGTCAGCGACCCATCGTCATACCCGGCCAGGATCCGGTCGCGGCTGTCGAGCGTGCGCAGCCAGGACATATAGGAATCCCACTTTTCGCGCTTGCCAAAAGCGCCGCGGGTCGCGAATTGCGAAAAAATCCGCGAAACTTCCTCGCGATAGGTGTTCTGGATGGAATGCAGGTCGTCCAGCGCAGTCCGCAGATCGGCGGGGGCGGAAGGCGCGTCCGACAGCTCTTCGAAAAGTTCCAAAAAGGCCAGCCGGTCGGCATCCCGCAGCCGCGCCGTGCCCGGCAGCGTGATTTTCGAGGTTACATACGAAATTGCCTGATCGATTTTCCGCGGCTGACCGGCAATATCGCGCGCCAGTTCCGCCGCCATCTGCTGCTTTTCCCAGAAAATCCGCCGGCCTACGGCCCGGCAACGGGCGCGCATCGATTCATCGAGCGCATCGGCGCCATCCATCAGGATCAGAATCTGCCGGTAGTCTTTGGTGATCGTTTCGAGCCGGGCCGTGACGGTCTTGTCTTCGCGATAGCGGTCGACCGAATACCAGACGGCAATCCCGATTCCGGCGGCGGCGAGGAGGGCGATCAGAGCCAGCTTCCATTTGGGGAGCATGCCAGAGGAAAAGCCGTGTGAGGCGTGGCCCTATTATAGACCGGCTTTGAGGTGTATTCTTAAGTTTCATGTCGACGCCAACGGCAGGGGCGGAAACGGGGGTCTCGCCGGCATCACTTCGGCAGCTGGAAACCGCAATCGAGGCCAGTCTCCGCGGCAAAACGGAAATCGTCCGTATGGCCCTCGTGTGCCTGCTGGCGCGCGGTCACCTGCTCATCGAAGACGTGCCGGGCGTCGGCAAAACCACTCTGGCGCTTTCGCTCTCCCGCGCGGTGGATGGCAGCTTCCACCGCCTCCAGTTCACGAGTGACATGCTGCCATCCGACGTGCTGGGCGTGACCGTCTGGAACGCCCGCACCGAGGAGTTCGAATATAAGCCCGGGCCGGTTTTCGCCAATTTCCTGCTGGCTGACGAAATCAATCGCACCACGCCGAAAACCCAATCCGCCCTGCTCGAAGCCATGAACGAACAGCAGGTGACGGTGGATGGCCGCACCATGCCGCTGCCCGAACCCTTCATGGTGATCGCCACCCAGAACCCGGCGGAGCACCACGGCGCCTATCCGCTGCCGGAATCGCAGCTCGACCGCTTCCTGATGCGCCTCCGAATCGGCTATCCCGATGCCGAAAGCGAGCGCGAGATCATCAGCCAGCCCGGTAGCCAGCAGCATGGCGCGACGACCCCCTGCGTGCTGAATCGCCAGGATCTGGCGCAGTTGCAGAACGCGGTCTCATGCGTGCGTGTCGACCGCGCCATCGTCGATTACATGCTCGCCATCGTCGAGCGCACCCGGAATAACGACAATCTGCTGCTCGGCGTCAGCCCGCGCGGCTCGCAGGCGCTCTTCCGCGCGGCTCAGGCTCACGCCGTGCTCTGCGGACGGAATTACGCCCTGCCGGACGACGTCAAGACGCTCGCGCCGAAGGTCCTTGCCCATCGCGTGATCTCAGCCGCACGTTCGCCGATGACGCGCCGCGGCGCCTCCAGCGTGGTGGCCAGCGAGCGCATCATCGAAGAAATCCTTGCACAGATCGACGTTCCACTCTAAATGAAGACTGCCATTATCGGCCTGCCCATGACAGGCAAGACATCTCTGTTTACCGTTCTCACCGGTGTCGCACAGGAAAGCCGGATCGGCTCGACCGCGGTGCGGACGGGAGTCGCCAAAGTGCCCGACGCGCGCGTCGATGCGCTGGCGGAACTGTACCAGCCTCCGAAGATCACCTACGCGACTGTGGAATACATTGACGCGCCTTCGATCTCGAAAGAGACGCTGCGCGATCCCGCTTATCTCGCCAGCCTGCGCGTCGTCGATGCGTTTGCACACGTTCTGCGGGTATTTCAGGACGAGACAGTACCGCACGAGCACGAAACCGTCGACCCGGCGCGCGATTTCGCCGATGTCGAAACCGAGCTGATCCTCAGCGATCTGGTGGTTGTCGAGAAGAGGCTCGAGCGGCTGGAGAAGGACCGCAAGAAGATCAAGGACCCGAGTCTCGACAAGGAATACGACGTTCTGATTCGCTGCAAAGCCGCGCTGGAAAGCGACACGCCGCTGCGCAATCTGGAATTCGATAAGGACGAGGACAAAGCGATCCGCGGCTTCCAGTTTCTTTCACAGAAGCCGATGCTGCTGGTGCTCAATCTCGGCGAAGAAGATGCGGCGCGTTTGCATGAGGTGGAAGAGAAGTGGCGCACCGGCGCTTTCGCCGGCAAGGCTCAGACCGACGTCACGGCATTCTGCGGCAAGATCGAAGCCGAGCTCGCGGAACTGCCGCCGGCTGACGCGGCGGAATACCTCACCAGCTACGGACTGAAGGAATCCGGCCTGCAGCGCATCATCGAGGCGACTTACCGGCTGCTGGGCCTGATGAGTTTCCTGACCGCGGGCGAAACCGAAGTACGCGCGTGGACGATTCCGATGAACAGCACGGCCCAGAAAGCAGCCGGCGCGATTCACTCGGATTTCGAAAAGAAATTCATCCGCGCTGAAGTCGTCAACTGGAAGCAGCTGGTGGAGTTCGGCGGGTATCCGGGCCTGCGCGACAAAGGTCTGCTGCGGCTCGAAGGCAAAGAGTACATCGTCAAAGACGGCGACGTGCTGGTAATACGGCACTCGTAACGGCGGCCGCGGCGCCCAGCCAGCAGAGCAGCACGAACCAGTCGCCGAAGCGCGTGTAGAACGTCTTTTCGGAAACATAGCCGCAGGGCAGGCGCGCGGAGGACTCTTCGAATTCCGGCAGCGTGCGCACCACGCGGCCTGCCGGATCGACCACGCCGCTCACGCCATCATTGGTGGAGCGCACGATCCACCGCCGGTTCTCCGCCGCCCGCATCCGCACAATCAGCAGATGCTGATAGCGCGCCGCGCTCTTGCCGAACCAGCTATCGTTCGAGATGTTGAACAGCACTTCCGCGCCCGAATCCGCAAATTTGCGGATATAGCTGGGGAACACGGATTCATAGCAGATGAACGCGCCGATCTTGTGGCCGTCCAGGCTCGACACCACAACCTTCGTGCCGGGCGCGAAATCGCCGGCTTCGGTCGAAACCTTTTGCGTGATCAGGCCGAACGGCCACGGCACGAATTCGCCGAACGGAACGAGATTGACCTTGTCATAGCGGCTGACGCGGGCGCCGCTCGAATTGAGCAGCAGCGCGGAATTGAGCGGCGGTCCGCGGCTGCCGGCGTGCGCGACCACGCCGCTCAGCACAGCGGCGTCCGCCTCCCTTGCGATGCTGGAAAGAAGATCAATGAAATCCTGATCGGACTCGTAGAACGGCGCCGGCACCTCCGGCCAGACGATGATCGAGGTTTGTCCGTCGCGCCCCGCCACCGATAGCGAAAAGAGGCGCATCTGCCGTTCGGTATCGCGCAGCAGGTCGCCGGTCCAGACGGCTTCGTCGTCAATGTTCGGCTGCACCACAACAGCGCTGGTCGTGCCAGGCTGCGCGGCGGGCACGTCCGGCAGAAAATAGAGCGCGGGCAGTATCGCCAGCCAGAAAGCAGGATGGCGTTGCGTCCGCGTCGCGAGCAGCGCGACCACCACGGCAATCATCGCCAGCGAAAACGAAATTCCCCACACGCCGGTGAAGGGCGCAAGCCGCAAAGGCAGCGGCAGATCGCTCGCCGCGTTACCGAGATTCAGCCACTCAAAGCCGGTATACGAATGCGTCCATTCGATCGCCACCCAGAGCGCCGCGATTGCCGGTACCGCGTACGATTTGCGAATCAACAACCCGGAGAGCGAAGCGAAAACGCCCATCTGCAGCGCTTTGGCAAGGCAGAACAGCGCGAACAGAAACCAGGCGAGCCCGTCTCCCATGGCGGCGTGATGCGCCAGCGTCCACTGGATCCAGTGGCACGTTCCAAACCAGTAGACGATACCAGCTGCGTAGCCGAAACCAAAGCGCCACCGCCAGGACGATTCGCGCGCGCAGGCGATCAGCAGCGGCGCCAGCGCAAGCGGCGAAAGCCAGTAGAGGTTGAACGGAGGGAACAGCAGCACCAGGAGTCCCGCCGATGCCAGCGCGAGAATCCAGTTCACGATCACGCGCGCGCTGCCTGTTCGTTGACGAGATCCGCCATGTAGGAACTGCGGACGAGCGGCCCGCTGAAAACCATTTTGAAGCCGAGCGAGAGGCCGAGATCGCGGTATTCGTCAAACCGCTCCGGTGTTATGTATTCGGCGACCCGCAGATTGCGCCGGGTGGGCTGCAGATACTGGCCGATGGTGGCCACGTCCACATCGCGGCCGCGAAGATCGCGGAGCAGTTGCGCGACTTCTTCCGCCGTTTCTCCCAGCCCCACCATGAACCCCGACTTCGTCATCACATCCGGCCGCAGGCGGCGCGCGAACTCCAGCACTTCGAGCGACTGCCGGTAATCCGCCTGCGGACGAACGCGCCGGTAAAGGCGCGGCACGGTTTCCATGTTGTGGTTGAACACGTCTGGCCCCGCATCGAGCACGCGCGCAACGGCCTCGAGGTTGCCGTCGAAATCCGGCGTCAGCACTTCCACGCGCGCTTCCGGCAGCGTCCGCCGCACTTCCCGCACCGTTTCGGCGAAATGCGTGGAGCCGCCGTCATCGAGATCGTCGCGATTCACGCTGGTGATCACGATATAGCGGAGCTTCATCTCGGCCGCCATCCGCGCCACGTTGGCCGGCTCATGCGGATCGAGCCGCATGTCATGAATCCGCGGATTCCCCTTCGGCACCGAACAAAATCCGCAGCCGCGCATGCAGAGATTGCCCAGAATCATGAACGTCGCCGCGCCGCGATGAAAGCATTCGTGGATATTCGGGCACCGCGCCGATTCGCAAACCGTGTGCAGGTTGCGGGCGCGCAGCTCGCGCTTCAGCGTGTTCAGCGATTCGAAATGCGTTTCGCCGCGCCGCGCCCATTCCGGCAGTCTCGGCCGTGGCGGATCGATCTGGATGAGCGGCGTCACTGCTGCTTGTGGACGAAAGCCCCGGCAAACCCGAGATCAATCAGCTTTCGTTTCGCCTCCGCGAGCGCAACGCCGGAATAGGGGCCTACGAGGACTTCCACGCGGTTCGGCTGAGAGCTTTCGGCGAGGATCGTCGGATAACCGCGCTCGCGCAGGTCCCTCGCGAGATCATCGGCCTGCGGGCGCGTCTGCGCGGCCACCTGCACGTAGGAAGCGCCCTTTTCCGGAATCGAAAGCGCCATCGGCGCCGCGCTCTTCGCAGGAGGAACAGTCTTTGGCGCGGGCGCAGGTTGCGTCGGCGGTACGGGCGCCGGAGCGGCCTGGGCGGTAGTGGAAGGCGGGGGTGCTGAACCTGCGGCCGCGGGGTTGTCTGACATCTTCGGCTCGGGTCCCGGCCCCATGCTGGCCGTATCCGAAATCGGCGCTCCGGATGCGCCCATTGCGCCGCTGCCGCCAAAAGCGTCGGGATTCGGCGCGGTTGCCGACGGCTCGTCGCGCTTGCCTTCCGTCACCGGCGCAGTGGAGCCGTCAGCAACGACCGATCCTGAGGATTTCGCCGAGTTTCCACCCACTACGTACCCAACCGCGAAAAACACGCCGCACAACAGCGCCGCCACAAAAAAGATGGCGAGTAGCTGCTTATTGCCTAATACCAGTTCTCTGTCGCTGCCGTTTTCGTTCATACGCTAAGCTTGGGGCTTTTCCGCGTCGCGGTTATTCCGCTCGACGGCGCTATCCATCAGTCTATTAAACGCCGCCAGAAGGTCCACCGGCAGCGGAAACACGATGGTTGTATTTTTCTCCGCGCCGATCTCGACGAGCGTCTGCAGATAGCGAAGCTGAATGGCCGCGGGCTGCTGCTGAATGACGTGCGCGGCCATGGCAAGTTTTTCCGACGCCGAATATTCGCCCTCGGCGTGGATGATCTTGGCACGCCGCTCGCGCTCGGCCTCGGCCTGCCGCGCCAGTGCGCGAATCATCTGTTCCGCCAGATCCACCTGCTTCACTTCCACCATGGAAACTTTCACGCCCCAGGGCGACGTGTGCTGATCGAGGATCGACCGCAGCCGGACGTTCAGTTCCTCACGCTTGCTCAGCAGCTCATCGAGTTCGACCTCACCCAGAACGCTTCGCAGCGTCGTCTGCGCAAGCTGCGAGGTGGCATAGAGGAAATTCGAAACTTCCACCACAGCCAGTCGCGGTTCCACGACGCGGAAATAAATCACCGCGTTCACCTTGACGCTGACGTTATCCCGCGTCACTACATCCTGCGGCGGTACTTCTATGGTGTCCACACGCAGCGAGACGCGAACCATGCGGTCCAGCGGAGCGAACACAAGAATGATGCCTGGCCCCTTCGCCTCGGGCAGCAATCGCCCGAGCCGGAAAATCACGCCGCGCTCATATTCGGAAAGAATCTTGATTGACGAAAGCAGATAAAGCACGACGATCAGCACTACTACGATTACCGGCATAGTTCTCCTTCTTTTCGTTCGGGCGCTGCTTCCACATGAAGCGTGAGCCCGTGCACCGCCGTCACTCTAACGCACTCATTCACGCCGATGCGGCCATCGGCAACCGCGCTCCAGTCTTCTCCCTGAACTCTGACTCGGCCCGATGGGTTCAGCTCCGCCACCACCATACCGAGTCGCCCCGGCATCGCTTCGATGCCGGTAACCACCTTATTACGCCGTGCCCGAACCGCGATCGAGAGCAGAAAGCTTGTGATCAGCGCGAAAGGAAGGGTCAACGCCAGCGCCATGCTGAAGCGGACGCGCAACGCGGGATCGTGCGTGTCGACGAGCAGCATCGCGCCGAGCAGCAGTGCAATGGCGCCGCCCGCGGTGAGAATCCCGTGGGTGGCGAATTTCGCTTCGAGCACGAAAAACGTCAGACCCATGATGCACAACGTCGCCCCCAGCCATCCGATGGGAAACATCGCCAGCGCCGCGAAACCCAGCAGAAGCAGGATCGCTCCCAGAACCCCCGGAAAAACAGCGCCCGGAACCGAAAACTCCGCGTACACGCCGATTGCACCCAGCACCAGCAGCAGCAGGGCGATATTCGGATCCGCAATGGCGGAGAGGATCTTCTGGCGGAGAGTGGGCTCGAACGGAATGATGTTTCTGCTGGCGAAGTGCAGCGTTTGTTTGTGACCGTCGAAGCGCGTGATCTCGCGGCCTTCGAGCTGCTCCAGCAGTGCGGCGGGAGTCGGAGCGATGAGATCGATCAGATGTTTGTCGAGCGCCTCTGACTCTGTGTAGGAAACACTGGAGCGCACCGTCTTTTCCGCGGCGTCCACATCGTGCCCGCGATGCGCCGCGAGCGTTCGAACGAGCGCCGCGGTGTCGTTCTCGACCTTCTCGTTCATTACCGAATCCAGATTCGCTCCTGAACCAGATACGGGATGGGATGCTCCGGTGTTCGTCGCGGGGGCCATGGCCGCAATATCGCCGGATTCGAGCAGGAAAAATCCCGCCGATGCCGCGCGAGCGCCGGACGGGCCCACCCACATCAGGACCGGCACGGGCGAATGCAGCACTTGTTCGATGACTTCACGGGTGGAATCGAGGAGTCCGCCCGGCGTGCTGAGCCGGACGAGCAGCGCATCGTCGTGTTCGGCCTCCGCCTGCGAAATCGCTGCCGTCATGATCTCGACGGTCACAGGATGCACAATTCCGGTGACATCGACCTGGAGGACCGACGCCATGAGCGGCGCGCCCATCAGCAGAGCCGGGATCAGCGGAAAAAACCGCAAGCGTTCTCACTATAGCGCTTTTCGCGCCCTTTGCCACCGCATTTCGCTCCCGCCCGCACCCCATACCCGGCACAGCGCAATCGCCACCCCGGCACCCGTCACGCACACCGATCACGCCGCGCCCATCACCTGGCACGATCACATCTCCCAGCCGACCACTTGTTTTATGGGTCGAATAAAACGTTTCTTCATGAAAATGTCGTGATCGGCATATATAATAGGAATTTCAGTGATTATGCCCAGCAAGAAACTCGCTACTGAAACCGCAGCCGCAACACCCGAGCGAGCCGCAAAACCGAAGACCCCAAAAACCACGAAAACCGCTGTTACTGTAAAGTCGGCGACGCCCCGCGTCCGGAGCGCCAAACACAAAGTCGTTCCCGTCGCAGAGACGCCTGCTGTCAATGCGCACGAGGCGATCGCGAAGCTGGCCTATAGCTTCTGGGAAGCGCGTGGCCGCCAGCATGGCTTCCACGAGCAGGACTGGCTTCGCGCCGAGCAGGAATATCTGCTGACCGCGTAATCCGTTCTCAATATTTCCGCAAAACGGCCAGTAAACGGCCGCGAATTTCCACCTGGCTTGCCGGCACGCGAATGGGGCTCATCGCCTCATTCGCGGGCTGCAGCCGGATGATGTTGCCCGGTTCGCGGTAAATCCGCTTGAGGGTGGTCTCGCTTCCGCCCACCATCGCCACCACGATCTGGCCGTCGCTGGCGTCCTGCGTGCTCTCCACCAGGATCATGTCGCCGTCGCAGATGTGGTCATCGACCATGGAATTCCCGCGCACTCGCAGCGCGTAGGTCTCCTTGCGCCCCACGAAATCGGCGAAGCTCAGCGAATCGGCGGTGTCGAACGCCTGCACCGGCGTGCCGGCCGCAATGCTGCCGTGGATCGGCACCTCCAGCATAGCCTCGAAGCGCCCGCGATTCTTCTCCTGTGCGTAGCGCGGCGACACCTCCACCGAGCGGCTCTGATTCGCGCCGCGCGAGAGGTAATTCTTTTTCGCGAGCGCCGAGATGTGTTTGTGGACCGTGGCGATCGAGGACAGCTTCAGCCCGTGCGCAATTTCCTCATAGCTCGGGTTGTAGCCGTTCTCCACCTGGTAGCTGTCGATGAAGTCCAGAACGTCCTTCTGCCTGCGGGTCAGTGCCATTTGCATCTATATTAGGCGAACAAAAGGTGAAAAGCAAGGGAGATTTTGGTGCTAGCCTCGGGCTGGATGAGTCCAGCCGCGCATCGCATACCGCCGCCCGAGGCGGGAAACCTTCTCCGAATGTTATTCTGGTGAACCACATGGCTCAGCGGCGCGCCCTCCCCAGGATCTGCATCGCGCTTGGACTGCCCGATGTCCCTCGCCTTCTTGAACAGGCGCGGCGCGAGGCGGAAGCCGGCGAAAGTTTTCTCGAATTCCGCATCGATTACCTGCCGGACCCGGTCAAGGGCGCCGAGGCGATCGCCACCTTTCTGCACGATTACCCCACCTGCACCATCCTGGCGACCTGCCGCCGCCACCAGAATCATGGCCGTTTCAACGGCAGCATCGACGAGCAGCTGCGCATCCTCGATCTTGCGATCCAGCACGGCGCGAAAGCCGTGGATGTCGAGATCGAAACCGCGGAAGTGGCGGTGGCGCGCTGCGCGGAACTGCGGGCCAAGGCGTACCTCATCATCTCCTGGCATCATTTCGAAACCACGCCGCCCCTCGACCCCGTGCTCAAGCGGATGCGCAAGGTTCCGGCCGACGTCTATAAGGTCGTCAGCACGGCACGCAAGCCGACAGATACCGGCCGCATCCTGGCGGCCAGCCGGCTGAGCCCGAAGATTCCGCTGGTGACGCTCGCGATGGGCGAGGTGGGTTTCCCGTCGCGGGTGCTCTCCCCGGCATTCGGAACCGTCTTTACCTACGCAGCGCCGGCGCACGCTCAGGGCACGGCCAGCGGGCAGGTGAACGCCCGGCAACTCCGGTCGCTCTATCGAATCGACAAGTTCACACGCGCCGCAAAGATCTACGGGGTGATTGCGGACCCGGTCGGCCATTCGGTTTCGCCGCAGGTGCATAATCGCGCCTTCCAGTCGAAGCGGATTGACGCGGTCTACGTGCCGCTGCTGGTGAATCCCAATCAGCTTCGGGATTTTTTCCAGTTCGCCGAAGATCTCCCGCTCTCCGGTTTCAGCGTCACGATTCCGCACAAGAGGCGGATCATCCGGTATCTCGATCAGGTGGATCCGCTGGCGCGCCGCATCGGCGCGGTCAACACGGTCTGGCGCAAGGCCGGGAAGTGGCGCGGGACGAACACAGATGCGGAAGCGGTCGCGCGCCCGCTGGCCAAGCTGACGGATCTCAGCAAGGCCACGGTGCTGATCGCGGGCAATGGCGGCGCGGCGCACAGCGCGGCTTGCGCTCTGGCGGACGCCGGTGCGAAGCTCGCGATCACCGGCCGCAACCCGGACCGCGTACGCGCGTTCGCACGCACGCTCGGCGCGGACAACCTGACGATGGAGCAGGCGCGCGCGAAGCACTTCGATATTGTCATCAACGCGACGTCGGTCGGGATGTGGCCGAATGTGAAGGATTGTCTGTTTCCGGATAAGATTCCGGGCGAGATCGTGTTCGATCTGGTCTACAATCCGCTCGAGACGGAGCTGATCCGGCGCGCGCGGGCCCAAAACCTGCAGGTCATTCCCGGTGTCAAAATGTTTATCGAGCAGGCAATTCGTCAGTTCGAAATCTGGACGGGTGAATCGGCGCCGCGGGCTGCGATGGAAACAGCGGCTCTGGACGCGCTTTCGATTAAGTATTCGGAGCAGAAGAAGTGACGCTGACGCGCAGAGAACTGGTGGTTGCGGCGGGTTCGGTCGCCGCGGCGAAGGCGCTCGCGCAGGCTCCGGCCGCACCGCCGCAGCCGACCGCGCCGCGGGATTTCGCCCAGGAAGCGCGCGATAACATCCAGCGCAACGGCGCAGCGCTCGCGAAGTTCGTTATCCCGATGGCGGTTGAGCCCGCATTCCAGTTCAAAGCATGAACGATGACGTCTTCTTCGCGCCGATTACGGAGCTGAATGCCCGGCTGAAGAAGCGCGAGTTTTCGGCCGTCGATCTGGTGAAGGCGTTCGGCGCTCGCCTCGAAAAACTCGGTCCCCGATACAATGCGCTGGCGCTGCCGCTCACGAGGATTGCGCAGAAGCGTGCGAAAGATGTGGATGGCGAACTGAAGCGCGAGCGATTCCGCGGACCCCTGCAGGGAATTCCATTCGGCGCGAAAGATCTTCTTTCATTCGCGGGTTATCCCACCACGTGGGGCGCGAAACCTTACGCGAACCAGGTTTTCGACACCACTGCCACTGTTCTCGATAAGCTCGATGGCACCGGCAGTCTGCTGATCGGGAAGCTTTCGATGATCGAGCTCGCCGGTGGCGGCGGCTACCGCACCGCAGCGGCATCGCTCACCGGCCCGGGGCTCAATCCCTGGGATGTGACTCGCTGGGCCGGCGGTTCTTCCAGCGGCCCGGGGAGCGCGGTCGCGGCCGGCCTGGTTCCTTACGCGCTGGGGTCGGAGACTTCAGGTTCGATTATTACGCCGGCCGCTTACTGCGGAGTGACGGGACTGCGGCCCACCTACGGCCTGGTGAGCCGGCATGGCGCGATGGCGCTTTCCTGGACGCTCGACAAGATCGGGCCGATTTGCCGGACGGCGGAAGATTGCGGACTCGTCCTCGACGCGATTTCAGGTGGCGATTCGAGCGACCCTGGCTCGGCGGGAAAGAGCTTCTACTACGCTCCCCAGTTCGTACGCCCATTCAGGGAACTGAAGGTCGGCTTCGCTTCTGTGGATCGCGATTGGGCTGATCCCGCCATACGGCCAGTGCTCGATGCCGCCATGTCGACCATGAAAGACATTGGCGTTGAACTCGTGGAAATCGAGCTGCCGGATTATCCGTGGGACGCGCTGATCAGCACCATCATCGGCGCGGAGAGCGCGTCGGTTTTCGAAGACCTGATCACCAGCGGACAGGTGGATCATCTCGCCGACCCCAGCCAGGCCGAGAGCCTGAAATCGAAGCTCGCCATCACCGCGACGCAATATCTCAAAGCGATGCGCATCCGGTCGCTCGTGCAGCGCAGTTTCCGCGAGCTGTTTGTGAATATCGATCTGATTGTGGCGCCGGCGCGCTACGAAGTTGCTCCGAAAATCAGCGAGCCGCTGGATGACGGGGGGCCTGAAACGCCGCATCCCGCGAAACCGGGCATGACCAATCTGATACCCGCGTCGAATATCGCGGGACTGCCTGGTATTTCGTTCCCCTGCGGCTTCGCTTCCGGGCTGCCCGTGGGGCTGCAACTCGTGGGGCCGGCCTTCCGCGAAAATAATCTGCTCGCGGTGGCGGTCGAGTTCCAGAAGCGAACCGACTGGCATAAGCGCCGCCCGCCGGCTCTGACCTGATATCGCAGATGCAGCCGCAGCTCAGCCTCTGCATGATTGTGAAGGACGAAGAGCGCAATCTGGCGAAGTGTCTCGACTCCGTCCGCGATCTGGCTCCCGAAATCATCATTGCTGATACAGGTTCGAAAGACCGCACAGTGGAAATCGCCCGGCCATACGGCGCCCGCGTTTTTCCGTACTCTTTCGACCGCGTGGATTTCGCCGCGGCTCGCAATCATACGCTGGCGCAGGCGAGCGGCCGATGGATTCTGGTGCTGGATGCGGATGAAACGCTGCCGCCCGCGAGCATGCCGCTGGTCCAGGCGCTGATTGCGGCGAACGAAAACGCGGGATACTATTTTGCGCGCCACAACTACGCATCAGACGCCGAAGGCTTCACCACGGACTACGTTGTACGGCTGTTTCCGAATCGCGCGGATTACCGCTACCGCGGGCGCGTCCACGAAACAGTGGACGCAGCCATCCTGGCAGCCGGTGGACGTCTTCTGACGAGCGCCATCCAGATCGATCACAACTTCGTTGCGAGTCGCGAAACGCGGCGCCGCAAGAATTATCGCTATATCGAGATCCTGAAAGAAGAGATTGAAGCCGATCCGTCAGACACGACGCGGCTCGATTTTCTCGCCGCTGAGTTCCACCAGCTCGAAATGTTTGCCGAGGCAGCGCTGGTCGCGGAAGAAATCGCGCGGCTGCGTCCGCTCGATCCGAGTGCGCACCTGAATCTCGGCATCTACCGGCTCATCTACCAGTCGGACCCGAAGCGCGCGCGGGCGAATTTCGAGCAGGCGATCAGGCTGCGTCCCGGATACCCGGAGGCGCTGTCTTTTCTCCAGACGATTGAAGAGCTCGAGCGGGCTCAGCCAGCGCAGGCCGATAACGCCTGACCACCGCCAGCACGGCGCACTCATCGGCGCTCAGCCCTTCGTCTTTCGTCGTCTCCGCCTGCGCCATGACCTGGAGCAGCGTGCCTTCCGTATACGACTCCGGCACCGCCGGGTGGACATAATACGCGCGGCAGGTTGCAACCCGGTTTCCCAGCTTCGCCGCGGCGGTTTTTATGGCGGCGACGATATTCTTCTTTGCTTCGGTCTCTGACAAGCTCTCGCCGATTTCCCGCAGGGCGACGGCGCATTCCACCGTGCCCGCCCAGGTGCGGAAATCGCGCGCCGTCAACGCTTCCCCTGTAGCACTCCGCAGGTAGTCGTTCACATCGCCCGACGAAACATTGCGCGGGTTTCCAGCCTCATCGATGTACTGAAAAAGATGCTGGCCCGGAAGATCATGGCACTGCCGCACAATTCGCGCCAGGCGCCGGTCTGTCATCTTCAGCTCATGCTTCACGCCACTCTTGCCGGTGAAGTGGAAACGCAGCGTGGCGCCCTCGACATCCACATGCTGGTTGCGCAGAGTGGTGAGACCGTAAGTGTGATTTTCGACAGCGGATTCCTCGTTATCCACGCGAATGCCGGTAGCATCCAGAATCTGTATCAGCGCCGCGAGTACCTTCTCCCGCGGCATGCCGCCCAGCGAAAGATGCTCGCGTATTTTGGCGCGCGCAACGGCGATGGCCGCGACCACTTCAGGCATCCGCTCGAATTTCGTCAGGTTGCGAATCTGGCGATAGGCGGGATGATACCGGTATTGACGGCGGCCGCGCGCATCGTAGCCGATGGCCTGCAGGTGGCCCAGCGGATCGCGGCAAATCCAGACGTTGGTCCATGCGGGCGGCAGCACGAGCGAGCGGATGCGCGCGAGCGTCTCTGGATCTTTTACAGGCTTGCCATCGTCCAGATAAACGAATCCCTTGCCGCGCTTCTGCCGGGTGATTCCGGCGCATTCGTGCCCGCCATAGCGAAGACCGGCCACGGCAGCGGATTTCGCAGGATCGATCGGTAACTGGCGTCTCCGGGGCATTTCGTACAGCGGTACTCCGCCGCCGCTCGCAATCGCAATTCCCGTACCAATGTTTGGCCCTTCCGCTGCTATCCTGAAGACGATGAGTAATGGAGCCGAAGCACCCCATAAGGTTTTCTGCGTCAAGTTGAAGCGGGAAATGGAAGGATTGTCGGAAGTGCCGTTTGAAGGGCACCCGCTCGGGCAGCGGATTTACGACAACGTTTCGAAACAGGCCTGGGGAATGTGGGTGGAGCACATGAAGATGCTCATGAATGAATACCGGCTCAACCTTGGCACCCAACAGGCCCAGGAATTTTTGCTCCAGCAGATGGAACAGTATTTCTTCGGAGAAGGCTCGGCGCCGCCGCCCGAATACGTTGCAGCGACGCCACAAAGCTGACCACGCTTGCATCCAGATAAAGGACAGAGCACATGACCGACCGGCGGGCGCTGATAATCGGCGCGGGGCCTGCGGGCCTGACTGCGGCTTTTGAACTGTTGAAGCGGACAGATATTCGCCCTGTCGTGCTGGAAAAAAGCACGGAGATGGGCGGCATTTCCCGCACCGTGCGGTACAAAGGCAATCGCATGGATATCGGCGGTCATCGATTCTTCTCGAAATCCGATCGGGTCATGCAGTGGTGGATGGATGTGATGCCGGTCGAGAGCTCGAACGGCATGTCTCACACGATCACGTATCAGCGCCAGAGCAGGGAAGTGCAGGCCACGTCCGCGGCGCCCGACGGCGACCGCATGATGCTGGTGCGCAACCGCAAATCGCGGATTTATTTTCTGCGCCAGTTCTTCGATTACCCCATCCGGCTGAGCGCCGCGACACTGAAGCAGCTTGGGGCCGTCCGTTCGGTCAGGATCGGATTCAGCTATCTGGGCAGCTCGATGAATCAGATCCGCCCGGAACGCAGCCTCGAAGATTTTCTGATCAATCGCTTTGGCCGCGAGCTGTATCTGACGTTCTTCAAGTCCTACACGGAAAAGGTGTGGGGCGTGCCGTGCGATCAGATCAGCGCGGAGTGGGGAGCGCAACGCATCAAAGGACTTTCGATCATCAGCGCGATCCGCCATTTCCTGAAGAGCGCGACGGCAAAAAAGAACGGCAGCGGCGATATCGCGCAGAAGGGCACGGAAACCTCGCTGATCGAAAAATTTCTCTATCCGAAATACGGGCCGGGCCAGCTTTGGGAATACGTTGCCGAAGACGTGCAGGCGAAGGGCGGCCAGGTTCTCACCGGGCGCAACGTGGTTGGCCTGCGCACGAATGGTTCGAAGATCGTCGCAGCGGAAGTGGAAGACGCGGCTACGGGCCAGCGCGAAACAATCGAAGCCGATTACTTCTTCTCGACGATGCCGGTGCAGGAGCTGATCCGCGCGATCGATGCGCCGGTGCCCCAGAATGTGCTGGAAGTGAGCGACGGTCTGATCTATCGCGACTTCATCACCGTTGGCCTGCTGCTGGACAAACTGAAGATCCACGACAAGACGGAAGCCGGCGTGCGGCTGCTCTCCGACAACTGGATTTACATCCAGGAGCCGGATGTGCTGGTGGGCCGCATGCAGATTTTCAACAACTGGAGTCCGCATCTGGTGGCGGATCCGAACAAGATCTGGGTGGGCCTCGAGTACTTCTGCTACGAGACCGATCCGATCTGGAGCCTTTCCGACGAGAAGATGATCGATCTCGCGAAAGGTGAGATGGAGAAAATCGGCATCATCGATGCGAAAGATGTGCTCGATGGATGCGTGGTTCGCGTGCCCAAAACGTACCCGGCGTATTTCGGCACCTACGACCGCTTTGCCGAAATCCGGAATTTCGTTGATGGCTTCGAGAATCTCTTCCTTGTCGGCCGCAACGGCATGCACAAGTACAACAATCAGGACCACTCGATGCTGACCGCGATGACCGCGGTCGACAACATCGTGGAGGGCCGCGCCGATAAATCCAATCTCTGGGATCTCAATACCGAGATGGAATATCACGAAAGCAAAGACGGCAAATAGCAGCGCGCCGCGCGGTACAATCTCGCTGTCGTGCCCGAATTCCGGAAGACAGGGCTGCTTGCCGCCGCCTCGATTTTGCTGCTGCTTCCCGCGCTTCGGGCGGATGAATTCAGTTACCGCATCTGGCGTACCGAAGATGGCCTGCCGCGGAATCGCGTCCAGGCGCTCGAACAGACCCCCGATGGTTATCTGTGGGTAGGGACTTCGGGCGGCCTCGCCCGCTTCGACGGCGTGCGGTTCACGGTTTTTGACACCGCTAATACTCCGGAGTTGGTGGATGAGAGCATTACGACGCTTCGGCCCGCCCGCGATGGTTCGCTCTGGGTAGGGACCGAAGGCGGTGGGCTTGTTCACTACCGCAGAGGCGGATTCACCCGCTACGGAATCGCCGAGGGCCTGACCAACGGCTTCGTGCGGGCTGTGGCGGAAGACGCCTCCGGGCGCCTGTGGGTCGGAACCGACCGCGGCTTCTTTCAGTTCAGAGACAACCGCTTTCAGCGCCTCGATTACGGCACTCCCGAATCGCCGTTTGCATCGGTGGATGATATTGCCGTCGATCGCGACGGGCACACGTGGGTCGGAACACAAGGCGGTCTCTTGACCGTTACGAATGGGATGATCGTTCCGGCGTTCTGCCGCGGCGCGCGTGCGTCGACGCCGGTTCGCGGACTTTACCAGTCATTCGCCGGCCGCGTCCTTTCGATGGACGCCGAAGGCTACAGCGAACTGGAGAATGGCTGCCGGCTACCCGGCCCGGTGGGTCGCGAGGTCACTGTCAACGCGCTGCGCGAGGCGCAGGACGGCGCGCTGTGGATTGGAACTCTGGGCGAGGGCCTTCTGAAATACAGGAACGGGAAGCTCGAAACGTTCCGCTGGCCCGGCGTTCTTCCGGACAATTCCGTCTCAGCTATCTACGAGGATCACGATCAGAACATCTGGGTTGGTACGCAGGATGGGCTCCTGCTGATGGGCCGGACGGCATTGAAGACGATCGGGCTGCCCACCGGTGTCGCCGACGACCACATCACCGCGATTGCCTCCATGCACAATCGTGCGCATTCCGAGGAACTGCTGGTCGCGACATGGTCGGGGCAATACTATCGGATCTCCGATGGAACGCCGGTGCCTGTCGCCATGCCGGGCCTCGATGTCCGCGCGTTCAAAGGCCACACGATGCTGACCGATTCCAAAGGATCGCTTTGGCTCGGCAGCAATACCGCGGGCGTTGCGCATCTGAGCGGCGGGCACGTTGAGTACTTCGGTATGGATCAGGGGATGCGCAGCAACAGCATCCGGCAGATCTATGAGGACGACCGCGGCGTGATGTGGTTTGCCACGGGCAGCGGGCTGACGCGGTGGGATGGAAAGCAGCTTCGCAATTATTATCTGGGCGAAGGGCTTTCGTATCCGAGCGTGCGTTGCATCGTGAGCAATCCGCGCGGCGGGTTTCTCGTAGGCACCGATGGCGGGCTGAATCTGGTGCGTGACGACCAGCTTGTCACGGTCCCTGAATTCGCGGGTCTTCGGCAGGAAAAAATCTGGTCGATTCTTGCCAATCCGGATGGAACGTTGTGGCTCGGCACGCGCGGCGGCGGACTCATTCGCCTGCGCGCCGGACGCCTGATGCGCTTCACCAGCCGTGAAGGTCTGCTCGCTGATTCTGTGTTCCAGATTCTGGATGATGGCAACGGCAAGCTGTGGCTGAGTAGCCCCATCGGTGTCTCGTCCGTTTTGCGCAGAGAGTTGGAGGGCGGAATGCTCCACCCCGTGCCCTACGGCAAGGCGGATGGCATGCTGACGAGCCAGATGGCGGGCGGTACCCAGCCTGCCGGCGCGCGCACGGATTCAGGCGCTCTCTGGTTTCCGAGCCTGAAGGGCGCGGTCCGCATTGACCCTTCGGCTCTGCCACAGCGCCACTCCATGCCCGTCGTGATCGAGAAAGTAGTGGCTGGTGACCTCACGATGGCGCCCGGAAAAATCATCGTTGTGGCGCCGGGGCAGGGCAAACTCGAAATCGATTACACTGCCTGCAATCTGACAGAGCCGCAGCGGCTCAGTTTTCAGTACCGCCTCGAAGGGTTCGACAGCCACTGGATTCCGGCATTCCGCAACCGCTCCGCGCTTTATACGAACCTGCCGCCGGGCACATATCGATTCGTGGTGCGGGCAACGGACGCCGCGTCGCCGCTGAGCGTGTCCGAAGCTTCGGTCGGGCTGGAACTTCGTCCGTGGTTTTATCAGACTTCCTGGTTTTACGCGCTCTGCGGCGCGGCTGCTCTTCTGTGCCTGTTGGCCGGATCGCGGATCTATGCGAGACAGACGCGTTCTCGATATGCGCTGCTTCTCGCCGAGCGCACGCGCCTGGCGCGCGAGATGCACGATACCGTTATCCAGGGCTGCGTGGGCGTATCGACGTTGCTCGAGGCGGCGGGACGCCTGCAGGCAACGGATCCTGAAGAGGCGAGCGGGCTTTTGAGTCAGGCGAAAGAACAGGTGCGGAGCACGATTGACGAAGCCCGGCAGGCGGTGTGGGATTTGCGAAGCCAGGCTGCCGCCGATTCGGGCGTCGCTTCGCTCATCGAGCTGGCGCGCCGCCTGGGCGCGGAAAAATCCATTCACGTGGAAACCGAAGTGAATGGAAAACGGCCCACGCAGGATCCTGAACTCGATCGCACGCTGCTGCTCGTGGGGCGCGAGGCGCTTCGAAATGCCGTGGCGCACGGCCGGCCGAGCCGCATCGGAGTGCGCGTCGAATTCCGCGCGCTCGATGTGGAACTGGAAGTGAAGGATAACGGCGTCGGGATCGGCCCGGGGCTCGTGGCATCTGATGGCGACGGCCACTTCGGAATTGTCGGGATGCGCGAGCGCGTGGAGCGGCTCGGCGGCTCGCTTTCGCTGGACGCCGCGGCGGGCGGAGGCACGAGAGTGACGGCGCGGATTCCGATCGGGCCAATCAGCCGGCGCGTAACCGCGCGCGGGGCGTAATCACATTTCGACAAGCCCGCGGCTCAGCGCGGTGACGGCAGCCTGCGTCCGATGGCTTACGTTGAGACGGCTGAAGATGATGTTGACGTGCCACTTCACCGTGGCTTCGGAGATTTCGAGCGTGTCGCCGATCTGCCGGTTGCTCAGCCCTTTCACGATGAGACCGAGGATCTGCAGTTCGCGCCCGCTCAGTTCGGAGTTGGGCGGACGGTTCGCCAGCGAGTCGCGGACGGTTTGCGGCAGATAAGGCCGGCCGGCGTGAACGTTCGTGATCGCTGTGAGCAATTCCACATCCTGCATGCCTTTGAGCAGATACGATTGCGCGCCCGCTTTCAGCGCCCGGTGAATATCTTCGTCGCCCTGGTAGGTGGTCAGCACGATAATGGCGGCGTCGGGATTTTCGGCGCGGATGGTGCGGATTGCTTCCACTCCGTCCATGACGGGCATCCGCAGATCCATCAGAGTGACGTCAGGCCGGTGCTCGCGATACATCTCGACGGCCTGCTCGCCATCAGCGGCTTCTCCAACGACCGTCATTCCGGACTCGGTGCGGATGATAGCGGCCAGCCCGCGGCATACGACGGGGTGATCATCAGCGATGAGGACGCGAATCTTCCCAGCGGCCTTTTCGGCCGGACGACGAGCTACTGCCTTCTGTGCACACGTTGCCACTGCTCAGCCCCTGACGGCGCGCCCGCGCGCCGCTGAAATGTCAACTACCGGTTGAGTCTAGACCAGTGGAGCGGATAAGTCAATGCGACCGGACTATCGCTGAATTCGAGCCGACCCGCCGCGGGCGAACGCCTTCACCTGGTCGAGCGTCGCCATGGTGGTGTCGCCGGGGAAGGTGGTGAGGAGCGCGCCGTGTGCCCAGCCGAGCTTGACGGATTCCTCGGGAGATTCGCCGTTCAGCAACCAGTCGAAGAAGCCCGCCACATAGCCGTCGCCGCCGCCCTCACGATCGTTCACATCCAGTTCGGCCGTGGGATCTGTATAGAGCTTGCCGTTGATCCAGGCTACCGCGCTCCAGGTATGCT